>NZ_JBJJBV010000011.1:0-52812 GCF_045446735.1 Nocardiopsis protaetiae | reverse complement strand
CGCCGGTGTGTCCGGGGTCAGCCCTCGCCGAGGCGGGGTCTGGGGGCCAGGTCGGGGTCCAGGCTGCTCAGCGCGGTGACGACGTCGGCCAGCGCGTCGGCCAGGACCACCGGCTGGCGGTGGTCGCGGGGGCCGTCGGGGTGCGCGGCGCCGGTGCGCTCGTGGTCGTCGGGTCGGTGGTGGGGAAGCCGCCGGGGATCGAGGGTGACGGACATGTGGTTTCGGGCGCGGTGTCGAGGGGGCGCCCTTCTCCTTCCGGTGTGTTCGACGTCCTCGTGTCCGGCCGGACCATGACCCCGGGTGACCGGGATGGTGTCGGCTTTACCAGGGATAGCAGGTTCGGATGACATTCTGCGGATACGGAGCGTGCCTGTGGATGAACGGAGGTGGACCCGGGGGGCACCCGCGGGGAATAGAGGGGGTGTGATCCTCGTTCGGGCATGATAGTTTCTCAGGAAACTACTTCCAGGAAAGCTAGTTGGGGAGCGGGCCATGCAGTTCGGAATCTTCTCGGTCGGCGATGTGACCACCGACCCCACCACCGGACGGACACCGACCGAGCACGAGCGCATCAAGGCCATGATCGAGATCGCGCTCAAGGCCGAGGAGGTCGGACTGGACGTCTTCGCGACCGGCGAGCACCACAACCCGCCGTTCGTGCCGTCCTCGCCGACCACGATGCTCGGGTACATCGCCGCCAAGACGGACCGGATCGTCCTGTCCACCGCGACCACCCTCATCACCACCAACGACCCGGTGAAGATCGCCGAGGACTACGCGTTCCTCCAGCACGTCGCCGACGGCCGGGTGGACCTGATGATGGGCCGCGGCAACACCGGGCCCGTCTACCCCTGGTTCGGCTACGACATCCGCGAGGGCATCCCCATGGCCCTGGAGCACTACAACCTGCTTCACCGCCTCTGGCGCGAGGACGTCGTCAACTGGGAGGGCAAGTTCCGCACCCCGCTCCAGGGGTTCACCGCCACCCCGCGCCCGCTCGACGGCGTCCCGCCGTTCGTGTGGCACGGTTCCATCCGCAGCCCGGAGATCGCCGAGCAGGCCGCCTACTACGGCGACGGCTTCTTCCACAACAACATCTTCTGGCCGGCCACCCACACCAAGAAGCTCATCGCCCTCTACCGCCGCCGCTACGAGCACTACGGCCACGGCAAGGCCGACCAGGCGATCGTCGGCCTGGGCGGGCAGGTGTTCATGCGCAAGAACTCCCAGGACGCGGTCAAGGAGTTCCGGCCCTACTTCGACCACGCGCCCGTCTACGGGGGCGGCCCCTCCCTGGAGGAGTTCACCCGCGAGACGCCGCTGACCGTCGGCAGCCCGCAGCAGGTCATCGACCGCACCCTGACCTTCCGCGAGATGTTCGGCGACTACCAGCGCCAGCTCTTCCTCATGGACCACGCGGGGCTGCCGCTCAAGACCGTCCTCGAACAGCTCGACCTGCTGGGCGAGGAGGTCGTGCCGGTGCTGCGCAAGGAGTTCGCGGCCAACCGGCCCGCCCACGTCCCCGACGCGCCCACCCACGCCTCGCTGCTCGCCGAAAAGCGGGCCCGGGACAACGCAGAGAACACGGAGGTCCGGGCATGACCGTCCGCCGCATCGTCACCGTCTCGGCGGGGCTGAGCACCCCGTCGTCCTCCCGGCTGCTCGCCGACCGGCTCACCGCCGCCACCGAGCGCGCCCTGGGGGACCGCGGGATCCAGGCGCGGGTGCGCACGGTGGAACTGCGCGAGCTCGCCCACGACGTCATGAACGCCATGGTCACCCAGGTGCCCACCAACGACCTGCCGGGCGTGCTGGCCGACGTGGCCGACGCCGACGGGATCATCGCGGTGACCCCGGTGTTCAACGCCTCCTACAGCGGCCTGTTCAAGTCGTTCTTCGACGTGATCGAACCGGGCGTGCTGGACTCGCTCCCGGTGCTCATCGGCGCCACCGGCGGCAGCCCGCGCCACTCGCTGGTGCTGGAGCACGCCATGCGGCCCATGTTCTCCTACGCCCGCGCGCTGGTCGTCCCGACCGGTGTGTACGCGGCCTCGGAGGACTGGGGCGCGGGCAACGAGGGCGCCCGCGAGCTCAACGAGCGCATCGAGCGGGCGGGCCGCCAGCTCGCCCTGCTGGCCGCCGACCACGAGCCGCGCGAGGAGGACCCCTACGACGAGCCGGTCGCCTTCGCCGACCTGATGTCCGGCCTGGGCACCTGACCCGCCCTCCCCGCCCGGCCCCGGTACCCCGTACCGGGGCCGCCGCGCGTCCCCCGGGCGAGGGTTTCCGAACGGTGTTAGGTAAGGTGGCGCGCATGGATTCCGTGCGCATCTACAACGAGGTCCAGGAGCGACTGATCGCCCTGGCCGGCGGGCTCGACGCCGCCGCCCTGGACACCACCGTCCCCGCCTGCCCCGACTGGACCGTCCGCCAGACCTACGCCCACCTGGCCGGGCTGTGCGTGGACGTGGTCGCCGGAACCGTCACCCCGCCCGCCTCCGACGAGGTCACCGCGCGGCAGGTCACCGAGCGGGCCGGCCACGGCATCGGCGCGGTCTGCGAGGAGTGGCGCGCGGGCACCCCCGCCCTGCTGGACCTGCTGGGGACCCGGACCCGGCTGCGCTACCGCCTGCCGGTGGTGGACGTGTGGACCCACGAGAACGACATCCACGGCGCTCTGGGCCTGGACCCGGTCACCGAGCACGCCGACACCCTGCTCGACTTCGCCCTCACCGGCGTCGGCCGCGCCTGGCCCGAGCAGGCGCCCGGCCTGACCGTCACCGCCACCGACACCGACCGGTCCTGGACCCTGGGCACCGGCGCCGACCTGCACTGGCGGGGCACCGCCTTCGAGCTCTACCGCGCCCTCATGGGGCGGCGCACGCCCGGGCAGATCGCCGCCATGGACTGGACCGGCGACCCCGCGCCGATCCTGCCCGCCCTGTCCCTGCTGCCCGCCACCCGCGAGCCGCTCACCGTCTGACGTCACGGCGCCCCGGGCCCGGGGCGCCGTCCGGGTGTCAGGGCCGGTAGGGGACGCGGTCGACCGCGCTCACCTCGCCCAGGGTGGACCACTCGTTGCGGCCCAGGCGCGCCAGCGGCCGCAGCCGCTCCACCTCGGGCAGGCCGTCCTCGCCCAGCATGCCGGTGTCCACCGCCACGTGCACCACCCTGCCGAACACCACCGTGGAGGTGCCGAACCCCACCGTCGAGTGCAGCCTGCACTCCAGCGCCGCCGGGGAGGCCGCCACCCGGGGCGGCCGCACCGCCGCGCTCTCCTCGCGCTCGATCCCCAGCGCCTCGAACTCGTCCACCTGCGGCGGGTAGGCGGTCCCGGAGGCGTTGACCTCCTTCCACAGCGGCTCGGCGGCCAGGTTGACCACGAACTCGCCGGTGGCCTCGATGTTGCGCAGGGAGTCCTTGCGGCCGGTGGAGGTGAACTGCACGATCGCCGGATCGGTGCAGGCGATGGTGAAGAACGAGTGCGGCGCCAGGTTGTCCACGCCGTCGGCGGAGGTGGTGGAGACCCACGCGATCGGCCGCGGCACCACCACCGCGGTCATCATCCGGTAGAAGGCCCGGCCGGGCAGGTCCTGGGGAGTCAGTTCAGTGCGCATCGCCACCGATTATCCACTGGGTTGTCCACAGGGCGCATCCGGCCGGTGAGGGCGGCCGGGGCAGGGGGCATACCGGGGTCATGGAACTGGTCTCAGCAGACGACATCCGCGCCGCGGCCGCCCGCCTCCAGGGTTCGGTCGTGCGCACCCCCCTCACCGCCGGGCCGCCCCAGGGCCCGCCCTTCCTCGTCAAACCCGAGAGCCTGCAGCCCACCGGCGCCTTCAAGCTGCGCGGCGCCACCAACGCCGTCGCCCTGCTCAACCCCACCCAGCGCGCCAGTGGCGTCATCACCCACTCCTCCGGCAACCACGGCCAGGCCCTGGCCTACGCCGCCGCCCGGCTCGGCGTCCCCTGCACGGTGGTCGTCCCCGACAACGCCCCCAAGGTCAAGGTGGACCGGATGCGGGACCGCGGCGCCCGGGTGGTCCTGGTGCCGCCGGAGCGGCGCGTCGAGGTCGCCGAGGAGATCTCGCGCGCCGAACTGCTGGCCCTGGTCCCGCCGTTCGACGACCCCACCGTCATCGCCGGCCAGGGCACGGTGGGCCTGGAGATCCTGGAGCAGTCGCCGGAGGTGACCACGATCGTCGTCCCGGTCGGCGGGGGCGGGCTGGCCTCGGGGGTGGCCACGGCGGCCTGGACCGTCCACCCGCGCCGGGTGCGGGTGATCGGGGTCGAACCCGAGCTGGCCGCCGACGCCGCCGAGAGCCTGGAGCGGGGCCGCCGGGTCGCCTGGGAGCCCGAGCGCACCCACCGCACCATGGCCGACGGGGTGCGGGTGTGCCTGTCCGACCTCACCTTCGAGCACCTGCGCCACCGGCTGGACCGGATCGTCACCGTGACCGAGGACGAGATCGCCCGGGCGGTCGCCCACCTGGCCCTGGGGGCGCGGGTGGTGGCCGAACCCAGCGGGGCGCTGGCCGCGGCGGCGATCCTGGCCGGGCGGGTGCCCACCGAGCCAGGGCGGCCGGAGGCCACGGTCGCGGTGGTCTCCGGCGGCAACGTCGACCCGGACCTGTTCTCCCGGATCATCGCCGAGCACCGCTGAGCCGGGAGGGACGGAGGGAGGCACGAGAGAAAGGAGGTGCGGGGAGGGGATTGCCGCGCCCGCGAGATCTCAGTAGGTTAGCCTAACCTAATAAGATCGGCGTGGGAGGTTCCACGGTGCACGAGGCGGCCCTGGAAGGCGTGTCGGAGACCACCCTGTGGACGCTGCGCAACCGCGCGGTCGAGGCGGCCCGGCCCGCCCCGGTCCTGCACGACCCCTGGGCGGTGCGCCTGTACCTGCGCATCCCCTACGACTACGACAAGTTCGGCCGGCCGAGCCAGGCGCACTCGCTGCGCGCCCTGGCCGTCGACCGCGCCCTCACCCACTACCTGCGCGAGCACCCGCGCGCCACCGTCGTCAGCCTGGGGGAGGGGTTGCAGACCGGATTCCAACGGCTGCCCGAGCCGCGCCCCACCTGGCTGTCGGTGGACCTGCCGCCGGTCATCGCCCTGCGCGAGCGCCTGCTGCCCGACGACCCGCGCGTCGTCCACCTGCCGCTGTCCGCCCTGGACCGCGCCTGGATGGACCGCGTGGACCCCGCCGACGGCGTGTTCGTCATCGCCGAGGGCCTGTTCATGTACCTGGACGAGGGCCAAGTCGTCGACCTCATCGCCGACTGCGCCCGCCGCTTCCCCGGCGGGCGGATGATCTTCGACTCCATCCCGCCCTGGTTCCGCGACCGGACCCTGCGCGGGATGCGGCTGAGCGACCGCTACACCGCCCCGCCCATGCCGTTCTCCCTCACCGTGCCCCAGGCGCTGGCCCTGCCCGACCACATCCCCGGCCTGGCCCGCGCCCGCGACGTCGCCCTCCCGCCCGGGCGCGGGGCGGTGTGGGGGAACCCGCTGTTCCTGGGCCTGATGGACACGCGCCCCCTGCGCGACCACCGTCCCTGCATCACCCTGCTCGACTTCGCCCGCCCCTGAACCCTCGTCGGACACTGAACCCCCGCCCGCCCCTGAACCCCCGCGTGACAGTGCACCCCCGCCCGACACCGAACCACCGCACACCAACCGACGCGCCCCGCGCCCACCACGAGGAGACCCGCCCATGGCGGAGACGTTCACCGGACCGTCCGCGACCCTGGCCTACGCCCGCCACGGCCGTCCGGGAGGGTTCCCGGTCCTGGTCCACCACGGCCTCATCGGCTCGACCGGGGTCGACCCGGACTGGGCCGCCCTGGCCGAAGAGCGGGACCTGGAGCTCATCGCCGTCGCCCGTCCCGGCTACGGGCGCTCCGCCCCCGTCCCGATGGCGCGGATCGCCGAGTGGGCCGACCTCGCCGCACCCCTCCTGGACCACCTCGGGATGGGGGAGTACACCGTCCTGGGGATCTCCGCGGGCGCGCCGTACGCCTACTGCCTGGCGGCCCGGCACGGCGGCCGGGTGCGCGGCGCCGCCATCGCGAGCGGGCTGGGGCACCTGTGCGACCCGCACCTGGTGGCGCTGTACCCGCCCGCCTCGCGCGAGGCGTTCGCGCACTTCCGGAGCGCGTCGCAGGAGGAGGCCGCCGACTACTGGCGCGTGTCGCTGGAGTCCTCGCGGGCCGCGCTGCCCGAGGGCCACCGCTGGGCCGGGGCGCTCGACGACTCCCTGGCCCACGGTGCCGCGGGGCCCGGGCGCGAGGCGCGGCTCCAGCAGGAGCCCTGGGGTTTCGACCTGGGCGGGATCTCCTGCCCGGTGCGCCTGTGGCACGCCCCGGCCGACACGATGGCGCCCTACGAGGTCGCCGAGCGCACGGCCCGGCTCATCCCGGGCGCGGTCCTGCTCGACCAGGCCGACCCCGACCACGTCCCCAGCCCGGAGACGGCCCGGGCCGCCCTGGACTTCCTGGCCGCCCGCGGGCGGTGAGCCGGGGTCAGGCGGCGGTGCCGGAGCGCTCCCGGTCGGCGGCCTCACGGCGGGACCGCTCCTCGCGGTCCTCGCGGCGGCGCAGCGCCATGTCGGCGAGGGCCGCCGTGCCGAAGGCCAGGACGACCCCGGTGATCAGCAGCAGGGTCCACAGGGCGGTGCCGAAGGAGTCGGGGTCGGTCAACGGGGCCTCCAGGGGGTGCGGAGCGGAACGCCGGTCCCATAACCGTAATAGGTGTTAACTTTCGAACCCAGTGTTCGCGGGGGTGAACTGCGTCATACAGCGCTCATGCGGACAAAGCGAAGGGCCCGGGACCCAACGGCCCCGAGCCCCGAGCAGGCGAGAGAAGCTAGAGGATGGACCCCGGCGCGTACGCCGCCGCCTCCGGGTGCAGCGTCACGATCGCGTCGATCCGCCCCACCACCGCGCCGACCTGGTCGGCCGCCGCGCCCGTGAACGTGATCCGGTCCGCCAGCAGTGCCTCCAGCGCCGTCCGGTCCAGCGGGAACCGCTCGTCCCCGCCCAGCCGCTCCAGCAGCCGGTTGCCCACCCCGTCCTGGCGCATCGCCAGCGCCGAGCCCACGGCGTGCTCCTTGATCAGCTCGTGCGCCGTCTCCCGGCCCACGCCCTCGCGCACCGCGGCCATCAGCATCTTGGTGGTCGCCAGGAACGGCAGGTACCGGTCCAGCTCCGCCGAGATCACCGCGGGGAAGGCGCCGAACTCGTCCAGCACCGTCAGCATCGTCTCGACCAGGCCGTCGAAGGCGAAGAACGCGTCCGGCAGCGCCACCCGGCGCACCACCGAGCACGACACGTCGCCCTCGTTCCACTGGTCGCCGGCCAGCTCGCCGACCATCGACGCGTACCCGCGCAGGATCACCGTCAGCCCGTTGACCCGCTCGCACGAGCGCGTGTTCATCTTGTGCGGCATCGCGGAGGAGCCCACCTGGCCCTCGGCGAAGCCCTCGGTGACCAGCTCGTGCCCGGCCATCAGCCGGATCGTCTTGGCCAGCGACGACGGGCCCGCCGCCAGCTGCACCAGCGCCGTCAGCACCTCGAAGTCCAGCGACCGCGGGTACACCTGGCCCACGCTGGTGAACCGGTGAGCGAACCCCAGGTGGGCGGCCACCTCGTCCTCCAGCTGCGCCAGCGCCGCCCGGTCCCCGCCCAGCAGGTCGAGCATGTCCTGGGCGGTGCCCACCGGGCCCTTGATGCCGCGCAGCGGGTAGCGGGTGATCAGCTCCTCCAGCCGGCCGAACGCCACCAGCACCTCGTCGGCGATCGACGCGAACCGTTTGCCCAGCGTGGTGGCCTGCGCCGCCACGTTGTGCGACCGGCCGGCCATCACCGCCGTCTCGTACTCGGCGGCCAGGCGGCCCAGCCGCGCCAGCAGCGCCACCGTGCGGTCGCGCACCAGCAGCAGGCTGTCGCGCACCTGGAGCTGCTCGACGTTCTCGGTGAGGTCGCGCGAGGTCATGCCCTTGTGCACGTGCTCGTGCCCGGCCAGGGCGTTGAACTCCTCGATCCGCGCCTTGACGTCGTGGCGGGTGACCCGCTCGCGGGCGGCGATGGACTCCAGGTCCACCTGCTCCAGGACCTTCTCGTAGTCGGCCACCACGCCGTCGGGGACGTCCACGCCCAGACGCGCCTGCGCCCGCAGGACGGCCAGCCACAGCCGCCGCTCGGCGACCACCTTGTACTCCGGGGACCACAGCCGGGTCAGCTCCGCCGAGGCGTACCGGGCGGCCAGGACATCGGGGATAACGGGTTTCGCGCTCACGTTCGTCCACCCTACCGTCCTGAGCAGGCACGCCCGCGCCCAGGAGCCCCCTGAGCCCTGGGCCGCGGACCCCGGGCCCCGGGACGCGCGGGTGCCGCGGCGGCGCGGCAACGGTAGGGCCGGCCCTACCCCCGACCCGGTGGCCGGGCGGATTCCCCGGGACGCCCCGGACTTCCTACCGTGGGGACATGACCACAGGCACCGTACGGCAGCGCCCCCCGGGCGCACCCGCCGACCTCCTCCGGGCGATGGCCCGCCCGAGTTTCCCCGTCTCCCGCTGGTCGCTGCGGGCGATCGCCCACACCGCCACCACGGTGGTGACCGGCATCATCGTCATGGCCGTCGCCGTCCCGCTGTACGGGCCCTGGCTGGTGGTCGCCATCGCACTGATCGACGTGCCCGCCGATTCGGCCGACCGGATGTTCCTCCTGGTCGCCGGGATCCTGAGCGGCCTGTCCATGGTCGTCTTCTTCGGCCCGCTGGTCGCCCTGCCACTGGGCGCCGTGGAGCGCCGCCGGCTCCGCCTGGTCTCCCCCGGCTCCGCCGACAGCGGCCACCGCACGCCCCCGCCCGGGCTGTGGGGCTGGATCAGGACCCGCTACACCGAGGCCGCCACCTGGCGCGAGGTCGCCTACCTGTTCCTGCTCATGATCATCGCCTTCTCGCTCCTGATGGTGATGACCACGCTGGTGGGCTTCGCCCTGGTCCTGCTGATGGGCCCGTTCCTGGTCGAGGACGCCCCCGGCTCCCAGATCAGCCTGGGCTTCGTCACCGCCACCACCGTCGAGGAGGCGCTGCCCCTCACCCTGCTGTCCCCGGTCGCGCTCCTGGCCGCCGTCTACCTGTCCGGCATCACCTCCTACGGGCACGGCGTCCTGGCCCGATCCCTGCTGGTCGGCCCGCCCAAGGAGGAGCTGCGCGCCGAGCTCACCGAGGTCACCCACTCCCGGGCCCGCCTCGTCGACGCCTTCGAGTACGAGCGCCGCCGCATCGAACGCGACCTGCACGACGGCGCCCAGCAGCGCCTGGTGGCCCTGAACATGGACCTGGGCATGGCCCGGCTGGACGTCGATGAGGACTCCGAGGCCGACCGCCGCCTGGCCGCCGCCCAGCACAAGGCCGACGAGCTCATCACCGAGCTGCGCGAACTCGTCCGCGGCATCCACCCGCGCGTCCTCACCGACCGCGGTCTGCCCGCCGCCCTGGGCGAACTCGCCGACCACTCGCCCGTCCCCGTCACCGTCCAGGCGGACCTGCCCCGCAGGCTCCCCTCCCACGTGGAGGGCACCGCCTACTTCGTGGTCGCCGAGGCGCTCACCAACGTCTACAAGCACACCGAGGCCAACGCCGCCACCGTGCACGCCCACCTGGTGCCCGCCGCCCACGGCGACGCCCTGGTGGTGGAGATCACCGACTACGGGCCCGGCGGCGCCGACCCGGCCCGCGGCAGCGGCCTGACCGGGATGCGCGACCGCGTCGCCGTCATGGGCGGCACAATGGACCTGTCCAGCCCTCAGGGGGGTCCGACCCGCATCCGAGTGGAGCTGCCGTGCACGATCGACCGGACGGATCCGAGGTGACGCCCGTCCCCACCGTGCTCGCCGAGGACGGCGTGCTGCTGCGGGAGGGCCTGGTGGGCGTCCTGGAACGCTTCGGGTTCCCCGTGGTGGCCGCCGTCGGCGACGGCGACGCCCTGGTCGAGGCCGTGGACGAGCACAAGCCCGGCCTGGTCGTCACCGACATCCGCATGCCCCCGGACTTCACCGACGAGGGGCTGCGCGCCGCCGTCGAGCTGCGCCGCCGCAACGCCGACCTGGCGGTGGTGGCGCTCAGCCAGTACGTCGAGCTCAGCTACGCCTCCGACCTGCTCGACTCCGGGCAGGGCCGCGGCGTGGGCTACCTGCTCAAGCAGCGGGTGGGAGACGTGCGCGAGTTCGCGTCGGTGCTGCGCCGGGTGGTGGAGGGCGCCACGTTCGTCGACCCCGAGGTGGTCCGCCAGCTGCTGCGCCGCCGCTCCGACCCGCTGGAACGCCTCACCCCGCGCGAGCGCGAGGTGCTGGCGCTGATGGCCGAGGGGCACTCCAACGGGGCGATCGCCCGCCGCCTGGTGGTGAGCGACGCCGCCGTCGGCAAGCACGTGGGCAACATCCTCGCCAAGCTCGACCTGCCGCCCGACGAGGACGTGCACCGCCGCGTCCAGGCCGTCCTGGCCTACCTGCGCGGCAACTGACCGGTCCACCTGTGCGGCAGCCGACCAGTCCGCCCGCTCGGCACCCGACCGGCCTACCTGCGCGGCACCCGGCCGGTCCGGCGGATCCCCGCCGGGCCGGTCGGCCGTCGCAGGTCCCGGCGGTCAGTCGTCCATGGTCCAGTCGACGAGGACGGCGGACTCGTCGCCGACCACCCACGCGTCGTGGCCGGGCGGGATGTGCGCCACCTGCCCCGCCCGCACCTGGTGCTCGCTGTCGTCGGGCATCCGCCAGCACATCGTCCCCGACACCATCAGGCAGGTGTGGGAGAGCATGCACAGGTCGGTCCCGGCCTCCGCGCGCATCTGCTCCGACCAGCGCCACCCCGGCCGCAGGGTCACCCGGGTGACGTTGTGGCCGCCGACCTGCACGGTCTCGGCGTTGCCGAGGTCGAACGCCTGCGCCGCGTCGGGCATGTCGAAGTCGCCCACCGTCATCCGGCCGGGCTCCTCCTCGTCCCAGGCCTGCACGGTGGCCTGGTGCACGATCCGGCCGTCGCTCAGGTCGAGCATGGTCATGCCCATGACCACGCTGCCGTCGGGGTAGGTACAGCGCTCGGTGTAGGACGCGTGCTCCCCGTCGGTGACGACCTGGAGCACCTCGTGGGTCATCTCGCGCGAGCACACCTCGCGCATCATCGGGGCGAAGGCCTCCCGGCCGTGCAGCACCGCCGGGGTGCTGGGCGGCGTGCGCCGGTCGAACGTCTCGACGTCGGCGTTCTCGTCGAACATCGCGATCAGCGTCTCGGCGTCCGCCTCTTCGATGGCCCGCCGATAGGTATCGGCGTCGAAGGGGATCGTGTTCTGGGCGGACATGTGCCCACTCCTTTCGAGGAAGGTGGAGGGACCGCATCCGGTGGGGCCCGGGGCGGCCCACCCGTCCAGAGTGCGCCCGATCCTGGTCCGCTCCGCGCCAAGGGACGGCCGCATCTCGGCAAACCTTGCCGCGGCGCGGGTCGGGGCAGGTCGGGCCCGGTCCGGGCAGGGCGCCCGAAGGGGCCGCGTGGCCGGACGTATCGTGGTCCCACAGGCGGCCACGGGCTTCGGGTCCGGGCGCGAAACCCCCGCGCAGTCCTGGAGGAGAGCCGATGAGACCGACCGTCGCCGCGCCCGAGAGCGTCACCTGGGCGGTCCACCTGGACCGCGCCATGTGGGTGGCGGGGGTGCGCGCCCTCATGCTGCAGGCCCTGCACCCGGTGGCGATGCAGGGCGTGTGGCAGCGGTCGGACTTCCGCAGCGACCCCACCGGGCGGCTGCTGCGCACCGCCCACTTCGTCGCCGTCACCACCTACGGCTCCCTGGAGGAGGCCGACCGCCTGGGCGCGCACATCCGCCGGGTGCACCGGGCGCTGTCGTTCACCGACCCCGCCACCGGCCGCCGCCACCGCGTGGACGAGCACGACCTGCTGGTGTGGGTGCACTGCGCCGAGGTGACCTCCTACCTGGAGACCGCGGTGCGCGCCGGGGTGCCCCTCACCCCCGCCGAACTCGACCGCTACTTCGACGAGCAGTCCGTCACCGCCACCTACGTGGGCCTGTCCCGCGACGACGTCCCCCGTTCGGTCGCGGACATGCGCCGCTACCTGGCCAGGGTCCGGCCCGCGCTGCGCGTCACCCCCGAGGCCCGCCAGGCGGTCCGGTTCCTGCTGTGGCCGACGGTGCCCGAGCACCTGTCCGCGCTGGCCCCGCTGCGCCCCCTGTGGTTCCCGGTGGGCGCCCTGTCCTACGCCACCCTGCCCGCCTGGGCGCGCCGCGAGTACGGGGTCCTGCCCGAGGTCCCGGGCCAGGAGGCCGCCGCCACCGCGGCCCTGCGCACGCTGCGCGCCGGGCTCAACCGGGTCCCCGAGCGCTACTACAACCTCATCTTCGACGAGGCGACCGTGCGCAGCGCCGAGGAGTCGCGCGAGCGCCTGCTGGCCGCCGGGTACCGGGTGGAGAACGGGTTCCGCGCGCTGCGTTCGCTCACCCGCTTCCGCGCCCCCGACCCCGCCCCCGACGGTGCCGCCTCCGACGGCTCCGGTCCCGACGGCGTCGTCCCCTCCCCGCGGGTCCCTGCCGACTCCTGAGCCGCACCGGCAGGGGTGACCTTCGCCGCGTGGCGGGCGGCGCGACCGGTCGGTACCATTCCCGGCGGGGCGTCCACGGGCGCCCTTTCGCACGGGGAGGGGAACACCGATGGCACAGGCGCGGACCGACGGGGCCGCCGGGGCGACGGCCGGACCGGCCGGGGCCGGCGGCGTGCACATGCTCACCGTCCGCCACGACGACCCCCGGGTGCGGGGGCTGCTCGACGGCCTGCTGGAGGAGTACACCGAGCGTTACGGCGCCGAGGGCGCCGCGAGCGAGCTGTCCCGGTACCCGATCTCGGAGTTCGCCGCGCCCCACGGCCGGGTCGTGCTCGCCGAACTGGACGGGACGGGGGAGATCGTCGCCGGAGGCGCGCTGCGCCCCTACGCCCCCGGCCCCCACGACCCGCAGGGCGGCGCCCGCCCCGACACCGCCGAGTTCAAGCGCATCTGGACCTCCGCCCGCCACCGGCGGCGCGGCCTGGGCCGCATGGTCATGACCGCCCTGGAGGACGCCGCCCGCGCCCTGGGCTACCGCGACGTCATCCTGTTCACCGGCCCCAACCAGCCCGAGGCGGTCGCCCTGTACGAGCGCATCGGCTACCGGTGGGTGGACCCCGCCACCGTCGCCGACCTGCCCTACCCCCGGGCCATTCCTTTCGCGCACACGCTCTGACCACGCCGATCCCGTTTCGACACCCGCCCCCACCTGCGCCGTTGGCGGTCACGAGGGCATAACGAGGCGTGTGCGCGCGTTATGGGGTTCGCTATGTCCGCGCGACGGCCGCGGCACCTCCCGCCGCCGTACGATGGGCGCCGACGCCGCCACCAGCGGCTCGCCCGGCCGCCGACCCCGCAGCGGCCGCCCCGCTTCATGACCCGCAATGACGCACGACGAGGAGAGTCACGACGTGAGCGAGCAGCAGCGCCCCGGAACCGACACGGGCACCTTCGTGTTCACGCCACGCAAGAACGGCCAGGAACAGTCGGTCTCCGACGAGCTCGCCGCGTGGATGACCACCGGGTGGGCCGACACCGAGCGCCGCGACCTGGAGCCCATCGAGCAGGCCGAGCACACCGCCCGCCGCCGCGCCGCCCTCAGCGCCGCCTTCCCCGGTGAGCGGATCGTCATCCCCGCCGGGCAGATGCTCACCCGCTCCAACGACACCGAGTACCCCTTCCGCGCCGCCAGCGACTACGCCTACCTCACCGGCGACACCTCCGACGGCGGCTGCCTGGTCCTCACCCCGCGCGCCGACGGCGGCCACGACGCCGTCCTCTACCTCAAGCCGCGCTCCGACCGCGAGAACGGCGAGTTCTGGCTCGGCCACTACGGCGAGCTGTGGACCGGCCGCCGCAACAGCCTCACCGAGGCCTCCGGCCTGTTCGGCGTGCCCACCGCCGACGTCACCACGCTCACCGCCGTCCTGGCCGCCACCGACACCGCCGTGCGCATCGTCCGCGGCCACGACGCCGAACTCGACGCCGTCATCGACCAGGTGCGCGCCGACGCCGACGAGGAGGCCCGCGCCAAGTCCGCCGCCCTGGACGAGGAGGTCCGCACCGTCCTGGCCGAGCACCGCCTGGTCAAGGACGAGTGGGAGATCGCCCAGCTGCAGCTGGCCGTGGACGCCACCGTCCGCGGCTTCGAGGACGTCGCCAAGGCCCTGCCGCAGGCCAAGGACACCTCCGAGCGGTTCATCGAGGGCACGTTCTTCCTGCGCGCCCGCGTGGAGGGCAACGACGTCGGCTACGGCACCATCGCCGCCTCCGGCGCCCACGCCACCACCCTGCACTGGACCCGCAACGACGGCCCCGTTCGCGAGGGCGACCTGCTGCTGCTCGACGCCGGTGTGGAGACCACCGGCCTGTACACCGCCGACGTCACCCGCACCATGCCGGTCTCGGGCACCTTCACCGACGTCCAGCGCAAGGTGTACGACCTGGTGTACGCCGCCCAGGAGGCCGGGATCGCGGCCGTGGCGCCCGGTGCCCCGTTCATCGCCTTCCACCGGGCCGCCCAGCGCGCGCTGGCCGAGGGCCTGATCGAGTGGGGCCTGCTGGAGGGCCCGGTGGACCGCGTCCTGGAGCTGGGCCTCCAGCGCCGCTACACCCTGCACGGCACCGGCCACATGC
This sequence comes from Nocardiopsis protaetiae, assembly GCF_045446735.1. NCBI lineage: Bacteria > Bacillati > Actinomycetota > Actinomycetes > Streptosporangiales > Nocardiopsidaceae > Nocardiopsis > Nocardiopsis protaetiae. The sequence continues at coordinate 38,067 of NZ_JBJJBV010000011.1, read as the reverse complement.
TCGGCCTGGACGTGCACGACTGCGCGACCTCCCGCCAGGAGGCCCACCTGTACGGGGACCTCAAGCCCGGCATGGTCCTCACCGTCGAGCCCGGCCTGTACTTCCAGGCCGACGACCTGACGGTGCCCGAGGAGCTGCGCGGCATCGGCGTGCGCATCGAGGACGACATCCTGGTCACCGAGGACGGGCGCACCGTCCTGTCGGCGGCCCTGCCGCGCACCTCCGCCGAGGTCGAGGCCTGGCTGGCCGAGCGCCTGCCGCGCGCGTAGACGTCCGCCCGCCCCGCGCCGCCCGTGCCGTCCCCCGGCACGGGCGGCCCGGCTTTTCCCCGGATCCCCCCGACCGTGTGTCGAATCCCCGACCCGTCGATCGTCATCCTTGCGCACCGCCCTCCCGGGTGGTCACGTGGAACGACGACGAGGAAGAGGAACCCGCCATGCGCTACGCACTCTTGCTGCACAACGCCGAACCCGCCGAGGGCGAGATCCCGCAGGAGGCCGTCGAGGCCATGCAGCAGGCCTTCGGCGCCTACGGCCGGGCCCTGGAGGCCGCCGGGGTGCTGGTCGCCGCCGAGGTCCTGACCAGCCCGCGCACCACCACCACGCTCACCCTGCGCGAGGGCGGGCTGCGCATCCAGGACGGCCCCTTCGCCGACACCAAGGAGGCCCTGGCCGGGGTGTTCGTCATCGACGTCCCCGACCTGGACGCCGCCCTGGCCTGGGCCGAGAAGTGCCCGGGCGCGCAGTACGGGGTCCTGGAGATCCGCCCCGCGGCCACCTCCTACATCGACGGCGCATGGACCTGACCGGCGCCGCGGTGCGGGCCGCCCACGCGGCCCGCACCTCCCACGGGCGCCTGCTCGCCCTGCTGGCCGCCCCCACCGGCGACCTGCCCGCCGCCGAGGACGCCCTCGCCGACGCCTACGAACGCGCCCTCACCGCCTGGCCGCGCGACGGCGTGCCCGCCGACCCCGACGCCTGGCTGTTCACGGTGGCCCGCAACCGGCTGCGCGACCACTGGAGGTCGGCCGCCGTGCGCACCGGGGTGCCCCTGGACCCGGACCGGCACGCCCCGGCCGCCGACGCCACCCCCGACGTGGACGCCGTCGGCGACCGCCGCCTGGAGCTCATGCTGGTGTGCGCCCACCCGGCGATCGACCCGGCCGTGCGCACCCCGCTCATGCTCAACACCGTCCTGGGCCTGACGGTCGCCCGCATCGCCCCGGCCTTCGCCCTGCCCGCCCCCACCCTGGCCGCCCGGCTCACCCGCGCCAAGAAGCGCGTCAAGGAGGCCGGTGTGCCCTTCCGGATCCCCGACCGGGACGCCCTGCCCGGGCGGCTGGCCCACGTCCTGGAGGCGGTCTACGGCGCCCACGCCGTCGACCGGGAGATCGGCGGCACCGAGACCCGCACCGGCCTGACCGCCGAGGCCCTGGACCTGGCGGAGGTCCTCGCCCGCCTGGCCCCCGACAGCGCCGAGGCCCACGGCCTGGCCGCACTCATCGCCCTGGCCGCCGCCCGCGCCCCCGCCCGCCTGGACGACCGTGGCCGCCCGGTGCCCCCGGCCGAACAGGACACCGCCCGCTGGGACCGCGCCCTCATCGAACGCGGCCGCGCCCACCTGCGCGCCGCCCACTCCCTGGGCACCGTGGGCCGCTTCCAGCTGGAGGCCGCCGCCCAGGCGGTGCACTGCGCCCGCGCCGACACCGGCACCGTCGCCTGGGACCACCTGCGCGAGCTGTACCGGCACCTGCACCGGCTGGCCCCCACCCTGGGGTCGGCGACCGCGCTGGCCGCCGTCACCGCCGAGACCGACGGCCCCGCCGCGGGCCTGGCACTGCTGGAGGAGGAGACGGCCGCGTGGGGCGAGCGGGCCGCCCGCTTCGCCCCGGCCTGGGCGGTGCGCGCCCACCTGCTGCGCGCCCTGGGCCGCACCGGCCCGGCCCGCGCCGCCTACGACCGGGCGGTCTCGCTCACCACCGACCCGCCCTCCCGCGCCCGCCTGGAGGACGAACGCGCCCGCCTGGGCTGAGCACCGCGCACCGCCCGGCGTACCACCCGGTGGGACCCGGCCAGTGCCCGTAGCAGTCCCTGCGGGTCGCGGGTGTAGGCGTCCCAGCCCACCGCCCCGTACAGCCCCAGCAGCTCCTCGCGCGCCAGCTCCGCCGCCGCGCAGGCGCGCACGTCCACCCCGGCCATGGTCCGCCCTCCCGCCGTTCCTCCGACCGGGGCAGCGTAGTAGGTCAGGCGGTGGCGCGCGGCAGGGTGATGGTCACCGACGTGCCCGCCGGCCCGCTGTCGAGGTCCACCCGGCCCCCCTGGGCCGCCACCAGCGAGTGCACCACGGCCAGGCCCAGCCCCGCGATGCGCCCGCCCCCGCCCGCGCGCGTGGTCACGAACGGCTCGAACACCCGCGGCAGCACCCGCGGGTCGATCCCGGGACCGTCGTCGGCCACCACCAGCGCCACCCCGTCGTCGGCGGAGCGCGCGGACACCTCCACCCGGGTCCCGTCCGGGGTGTGGTCGACCGCGTTCCCGATCAGGTTGGCCAGGCACTGCTCCAGCCGCGCCTGGTCGCCCAGCAGCACCTCCGGCGGCGGCTCCGCCACGGTCACCGCCCCCCGCGCGGGCAGCGCCTCCGCACGCGAACGCACCTCCTCGAACAGGTCGGGCAGGAACACCGGCTCCCGCGCCGCGTCGATCTCGTCGCCGCCGCGCGCCACCGCCATCAGGTCCTCCAGCACCCGACGCAAGCGCACCAGCTCGGCGCGCACGATCTGCGCCTCCGGGCCGCCCAGCAGCTCCAGGTGCCCCTCGGCGACCGCCAGCGGGGTGCGCACCTCGTGCGAGATCGCCGCCAGGTAGCGGCGCCGGTCGGCGTCGGCCCCCTCGATCCGGTCCAGCATGCCGTTGATCTCCCCGGCCAGCTCACCGATCTCGTCCCGGGTCCCGGGCACCGGCACCCGCGCCGCCAGGTCGTCGGGGGAGACCCGCTTGGCCGCCGCCGACACCTCCCGCACCGGCCGCAGGGTGCGCCGCACCACCGCCCACAGCAGCAGACCGCCCCCGGCCAGGCCCACCGCCCCCGCCGCGCCGACGCTCGCCAGCACCGCCCCGGCCGCATCGCGCGAGGGCTCCAGCGGCGCCGCCACCGTCACCACCGCCACCCGGGCGCCGTCCCCGTCCACCACCGCGGTGTCCATCACCCGCAGCGGCCCGACGGCGCTGTCCACCGTGCGCAGCGTTCCCGGTTCCACCGGCGGCGCGTCCGGCCCGCTCAGCAGCGTCGCCACCGGCCCCGGCCCCCCGGTGCTCTGCAACCGGACCCCGCCCGCCGACACCAGCGACACGTGCCGGGCCCCGCTGGGCCGCGTCGCCAGCGCCTGGCGCGCCGCACGCTGCGCCTCCGGACCCGACACCACCCCGTCCACCCCGGCGGCCTCGGGCAGCCGGTTCCCCAGCGCCTCGCCCACCAGCGCCGCCTCCTCCTGGAGCAGCCGGTCCACGTCGGCGCGGCCCGACACCCGCACCAGCTCGTAGGTGAGCAGGGCGACCCCGCCGATCACCAGCGCCATCACCAGCAGGGCCCGGAGCACCACCCGGGCGGTGAGGTTCACCGGTCACCGCCGTCGAGCCGGTAGCCGACCCCGCGCACCGTCACGATCCGCTCCGCGCCCAGCTTTCGGCGCAGCTGGCTGACGTACACCTCCACCACGTTCGACGCCCCGTCGAAGTCGTACCCCCACACCCGGTCCAGCAGCTGCGGCTGGGAGAACACCTGCCCCGGGTGGCGCACCAGCACCTCCAGCAGGGCGAACTCGCGCGCCGACAGGGTGACCGTGGTTCCGTCCACCGACGCGGTGCGCGCCCCCAGGTCCAGCACGATCCCCCCGGCGGCCAGCACGTCGCCGCGCTCCTGCCCGCCGGTGCGCAGCCGGGCCCGCACCCGGGCCAGCAGCTCGCTCACACTGAAGGGCTTGACCATGTAGTCGTCGGCCCCCGCGTCCAGGTTCGCGACCCGGTCGCTCACGGCGTCCTTGGCGGTCAGCACGATCACCGGCACCGAGGGGCGGCGGCGCCGCAGCCGGCGCAGCACCTCCTCGCCCGGGATGCCCGGCAGGCCCAGGTCCAGCACCACCAGCTCCACGTCGGGGGACAGGGCCATCGTCAGCCCGTCGATGCCGTCGGCGGCGACCAGCACCCGGTGACCGGCGCTCTCCAGCCCGCGCCGCACGAAGGAGACGATGCCCTCCTCGTCCTCCACCACCAGAATCGCCACGCCCCCGCGCCCCTTTCCCCGTCGGTCGTCGGCCCAGCCTCCCAGGGAGCGCTGAGCCCTCCCTGAGCGCAACCTGAAGGCGGCCTTCAGGTGGAGCTCAGGGCCCCATCATCTCGCCGACCCAAGCTGGGAGCAGTGAACGGGACCTCCACGGGTAAGGACACCACGATGCAGACGCGCACCACGATCCTCCTCTCCTCCGCCGCCGGACTCCTGGCCGTCGGCGCGGTCGGCGGCTACCTGCTGCTCGACGACCCCGAACAGCCGGTCCAGCCGATCGGCCTCACCGGGTTCTCCGCCGGCAGCGCACCGACGACCGACCCCGCCGACGGGGAGGGCGGCACCTCGACCACCCGGTCCGTCGAAAGCCTGGAGCAGCTCACCGGGGAGCTGCGCGCCGACGCCGACCAGGCCCGGGGCGAGGACCACGACGACTGGAAGGTGGCCGGGGTGGACGTCGACTTCGGCCCCGAGGAGTGGCTGCTCACCGACCCGGTCCTGGAGGACTACGACGGCGACGGCACCGCCGCCCCCCTGCTGGAGGAGCTGCGCGGGTTGGAGGGCACCGAGGTCACCCTCGGCGTCCGCTACGAGGAGGACGACGACGGCGAGCGCGACGACGCCGACGTCTACACCGTCAACGGCCTGAACCTGCGCGACCCCGACGGCGGCCCGGCCCCCTGGGACAACTCCGGCACCGAGGGCGAGGCCGACCGCGACACCGTGGCGGCCGCCGCCGAGGCGGCCGTGGGCGAGGGCGCCAACGCGGGCGAGGTCGAGCGCGACGACGAGGACGGCCACCAGGTGTGGAAGGCCGAGGTGCGCGGCGCCGACGGCCGCGAGTACGACGTCATCGTCGACCTGTCGGGCGAGGTCATCGACGTCCGCGAGGACGACTGACCCGCCCGCCGGGCCGGGCGGGCGGGACCGGGCACACCGGCGGGGTGGGGCCGGCCCCCGCCCCGCCGGTCACGCTCGGCGGCATGGCCGAGCACGCCCGCCTTCCCGGCCCGCCGTCGGGACCGGTGTCCCGCACCACGACCGCGCGGGCCCCGGCCAGGACGGCGTCCAGTGCGCGCAGAGCGGACATCCCCGCCTCCCTACGTTCCGGCCGCGACCGTCGGCGCAGTACCGTACCCGTCCGGCGGACGGGAGGGAACCCGAGACCGCCGGTCGGGACCGGTGACGGGCGTTGTACGCTCTTCGGGCCAGTCGTACTCCACGTCGTGGGGCAGGGAACCCGGTGCGAATCCGGGACTGACGCGCAGCGGTGAGGGTGACGGGCGGGCGTGTCCGGGGACCCCTGTGTCCCGGACGGCCACTGGGGCACCGCCCCGGGAAGGCGCCCCGCACCGGACGACCCCGAGTCCGAAGACCTGCTGGCGCCGGCGGCGACAGGCCGCCGGTCCACCCGTGGGGCCCCGCGTACGGGCCCCCGAGCCGAAGGACCGTGCATGCTCCCCGCGGACGCCTCCGCGCCCCGCACCCGCCGCGACCGCTGTCCCGGCGCCCGGCGGCCCTGGACCGCCGACGACGGCCTGCTGGTCCGGCTGCGCCTGATCGGCGGCCGCCTCCCGGCCGCCTCCCTGGTCGCGCTGGCGGCCGTCGCCCAGGAGCACGGCTCGGGGCGGGTGTACGTGACCGGGCGGGCCAACCTCCAGGTCCGCGCCCTGCCCGGCCGGGACGGACACCTGGACCCCCACGTCCTGCGGGCCCTGGAGGCGACCGGCCTGCTGCCCTCGCCCACGCACGAACTCGTCCGCAACGTGATGGCCTCCCCGCTCACCGGCCTGTCGGGCGGGCGCGCCGACCTGCGCCCCGTCGCGGCGGCCCTGGACGCGGCCCTGTGCTCGGCCCCGCACCGCGCCGCCCTGCCCGGCCGCTTTTTGTTCGTGCTCGACGACGGGCGCGGCGACCTGGTCGAACGCGACTGCGACCTGGGGCTCACCGCGCTCGACGCGCACACCGCCCAGCTGCGGGTCGGCGCGCACCACGGACCGGTGGTGCGGCTCGACGCGGCGGCCGACGCCCTGGTGCGCCTGGCCGACACCTTCCTGGAGCGGCGCGGCGAAGGCCCCACCGCGCCCTGGCACGTCACCGAACTCCCCGAACCGCTGGGCGCCCCGGAGCCGCCCGACCCTCGCCTGCCGGACCCGGCCCCGCCGCTGCCCCACGGCCCGCTGCCCGGCGGCGGACGCCACGTCCCCGTTCCGGAGGAGGGCCTGGACCGGGCCGCCGCCGAAGCCCTGGCCGCGGAAGCCCTCGCGGACGACGCCCCGGCCGCCGACGCTCCGGCCGCGGGCGGCACCGAACTCGTCGTCACCCCCTGGCGCGGCATCGTCGTCCCCGGGGAGGCCCGGTGACCGCCCCCCGCCGCCCCGCCCGGCACTACGACTACATCGACGACGGCCCCGCCATCTACGCCGACTCCTTCGCCACCATCCGCGCCGAGGCGTCCCTGGACCACCTGCCCGCCGACGCCGAACGCCTCGCCGTGCGCATGATCCACGGCACCGGCCAGGTCGACCTCGCCGCCGACCTCGTCGTCCACCCGGGCCTGGTCGGCGCGGCCCGCTCCGCCCTGCGCTCGGGCGCGCCGATCCTGTGCGACGCGACCATGGTCGCCACCGGCGTCACCCGCTCCCGCCTGCCCGCCGACAACGACGTCCTGTGCCTGCTGGGCGACGACCGCGTCCCGGACCTGGCCCGCCGCTGGGGCACCACCCGCTCCGCCGCCGCCGTCTCCCTGTGGGAACCCCGGCTGGCGGGTGCCGTGGTCGCCTTCGGCAACGCCCCCACCGCGCTCTTCCACCTGCTGGAGATGCTCCTGGACGGAGCCCCGCGCCCCGCGGCGATCGTCGGCTGCCCGGTCGGGTTCGTCGGCGCCGCCGAGTCCAAGCAGGCCCTGGAGGAGTTCGCGGACCGCCACGGCGTCGACATCCCGTACGTGCTCGCCCGCGGCCGCCGCGGCGGCTCCGCGATGGCCGCCTCGGCCCTCAACGCCCTCGCGAAGGAGGAGGAGTGACCGGCAGATTCCACGGTGTGGGCGTCGGCCCCGGCGACCCGGAGCTGATGACCCTCAAGGCCGCCCGGCTCATCGCGGCGGCCGACGTCGTCGCCTACCACTGCGGCCCGGGCAAGGACTCCAACGCCCGCCGCATCGCCGCCGGCCTGATCCCCGCCGACGCCGTCCAGGAGCGGCTCGTCTACCCGGTGACCACCGGCGCGGCCGACCACCCCGGCGGCTACGAGGGCGCCCTGGCCGACTTCTACGAGGAGTCCGCCGCCCGCCTGGCCGCCCACCTGGACGCCGGGCGCGACGTCGTCCTGCTCTCCGAGGGCGACCCGCTCTTCTACGGGTCGTACATGTACATGCACGACCGCCTGGCCGCGCGGTACGAGACCGAGATCGTGCCCGGCGTCCCGGCCTTCACCGCGGCCACCGCCGCCGCGGCCGCGCCGCTGGCCCGCCAGACGGACGTGCTCACCGTCCTGTCCGGCACCCTGCCCGAACCGGAGCTGGCCCGCCGCCTCGCCGACACCGACGCGGCCGTCGTCATGAAGCTCGGCCGGACCTTCCCGGCGGTGCGCCGCGCCCTCGCCGCGGCCGGGCGGCTGGACCACGCCGTGTACGTGGAGCGCGCCTCCATGGAGGGCGAACGCCGCCTGCCCGTGGCCGAGGTCGACCCCGACACCGTCCCCTACTTCTCGCTCGTCCTGGTCACCGGGGACAGCCGCAACGGCGCCCGCTCCCGGGAGCACGCACCGCCCCGGGCCGAAGCCCCGAGCCCCGACGCCCTCCGCCCCGCCGCCCCCGCGTCCGAGCTCCTGGTCGTCGGCCTGGGCCCCGGTCCCGAGCACTGGCTCACCCCCGAGGCCCGCGAGGCCCTGGCCCAGGTCGACCACGTGGTCGGCTACGGCCCCTACGTCGCCCGCGTGCCCCAGCGCCCCGGCCTGACCCGCCACGCCTCGGGCAACACCGTCGAACTCGACCGCGCCCGCCGCGCCCTGGAACTGGCGGCGGCCGGCGAACGCGTGGCCGTGGTCTCCGGCGGCGACGCCGGGATCTTCGGCATGGCCACCGCCGTGTTCGAGGCCGCCGAGGACCCGCGCTTCCACGACGTGCCCGTGCGCGTCCTGCCCGGGGTGAGCGCGGTCCAGGCCGTCGCGGCCCGGGCGGGCGCCCCCGTCGGCGGGGACTTCGCCGTCCTGAGCCTGTCGGACCGCCTCAAGCCGTGGAAGGTGATCGAACACCGGCTGCGCGCCGTCGCCGACGCCGACCTGGCCCTGGCCCTGTACAACCCCGCCTCGCGTTCGCGCACCGAGCAGCTCGCCACCGCGCGCCGCGTCCTGCTGGAGCACCGCGACCCGGACACGGTGGTCGTGGTGGGCCGCGACGTGGGCCGGGAGGGGGAATCACTGGAGGTGACCACCCTGGCCGGGCTCGACCCCGCGGCCGTCGACATGCGCTGCCTGCTCATCGTCGGCGCCTCCGGGACCCGTGTGTCCCCGTCCGGCCGGGTCTGGACGCCCCGGTGGGTGAAGCCGTGACCGTGCACTTCGTGGGCGCCGGACCCGGCGCCGCCGACCTGCTGACGGTCCGCGCCACCCGCATGCTCGGCGCCGCCGACGTGGTGCTCTACCCCGGGACGTACCTGGACCCGCAGGTCCTCTCCCACTGCGCGCCCGGCGCCGAACTCGTCGACACCCAGGGCCTGGACCTGGACGCCATCACCGAACGCCTGGTCGGCGCCCACCGGGCCGGGCGCGACGTCGTGCGCCTGACCTCGGGGGACCCGTCCCTGTACTCCGCCCTCGCCGAGCAGACCCGCAGGCTCGACGCCCACGGCGTGCCGTGGGACGTCACCCCCGGTGTGCCCGCCTACGCGGCGGCCGCGGCCCTGGCCGGCCGGGAGCTGACCGTGCCGCTCATCGCCCAGTCGGTGGTGCTCACCCGGACCCGGGCGCGGTCCACGGCCATGCCGCCGACCGAGTCCCTGGCGGCGTTCGCCGCCACCCGGGCCACCCTGGTGCTGCACCTGGCGATCACCCGGGTGCGGCCGCTCATGGAGGAGATCGCGCCCGAATACGGCGCCGACTGCCCGGTGGTGGTCGTCCACCGGGCCAGTCAGCCGGGCGAGGCGGTGCTGCGCGGGACGGTGGCCGACATCGCCGGCCGGGTGGAGGAGGCCGGGTTCCGGCAGGCCGCGGTCATCCTGGTCGGGCGGGCGCTGGACCCGGACGGCGGCGGGGAGTCCTTCCTCTACGACCCGGCGCGCCCGCGCCCCGGGACCGCCGGATAGCCGCCCGCGTCCTGGGGCCGCCGGGTGGCCGACCGCGCCTCGGAGCCGCCGGGTGGTCGCCCGAGCCTCAGGTCCACCGGGTGACCGCCCCCGTCCCGGGACCGCCCGGTGACCGCCCCTGCCTCTGATCCGCCTCGTCCCGGTGCTCTCGGACGGCCCTGTCAGCGGCGGTGATCACGGCCCCCAGGACCTACGGGGTGACCGCCTTGCCCTCGCCCCGTCCCGGGGCCACCGGACGGTCCTGCCCGGCGGTCGGGTCACGCCCGCCAGGACCACTGGGTGACCGTGCGCGCGGGCGTCCACCCGGTGAAGGCGCCGATCGGCGCGGCGGTCTCCACGGCGATCCGGGTCAGCTCCCCGCCGCGGTCCCGGTACGCCTCGCCCAGCAGCCGCTCGGTCTCCAGGGTCACCCCGTGCACCACCAGCCGGCCCCCCGGCCGCAGCGCCTTCACACACGCCTCAAGGACCCCCGGCCGGGTCGCGCCCCCGCCGATGAACACCGCGTCCGGCGCGGACAACGCCACCAGGGCCTCCGGGGCGCGCCCCGCGACCACCCGCAGTCCCGGCACGCCCAGCCGCCCCGCGTTGCGGCCGATCCGTTCGGCCCGCCCGGGATCGGCCTCCACCGCCGTCGCCGCGCAGGTCGGGTGCGCGCGCATCCACTCGATCCCCACCGACCCGGCGCCCGCGCCCACGTCCCACAGGTGCTGGCCCGGGGCGGGCGCCAGCCGGGCCAGCGCGGAGGCGCGCAGGTCCCGCTTGGTGAGCTGCCCGTCGTGTTCGTAGGCGTCGTCGGGCAGCCCGGCCGCCAGCCCGTACCCGGGCGGCCCGGCCACCTCCAGGGCGAGCACGTGCAGGGCGGGCACGGCGGCCGGGTCCACCCCGGGCCAGGCGGCGGCCTCCGACTCCAGCCGCGACTCGGCGTCCGACCCCAGGTCCCCGAGCACGGTCATCCGTGTGGCCCCGTACCCGGCGCCGCTCAGCAGGGCGGCGGCCAGGGCCGGGGTGCCCGCGTCCGAGGAGAGCACCAGCAGGCGCTGACCGGGGGAGAGCCACCGCAGCAGCAGCCGCGGGTCGCGCCCCACCAGGGTCACCACGGCGCAGCGTTCGGCGGGCCAGCCCATCCGGGCGCGCGCCAGCGCGACCGAGGACAGCGCCGGCTCCACCCGCACCGCGTCCGCGCCCAGCAGGTCGATGAGCGTGGCCGCCACCCCGGACACCAGCGGGTCGCCCGAGGCCAGCGCCACCACGCTCGTTCCGTGGCAGGAGGCGAGCAGCCCGGGCAGCCCCTCCCGCAGCGGGGAGGGCCAGACCTCGCGGCGCTGCCCCGCCCGGTCCGGCAGCATCGCCAGGTGCCTGCGACCACCCAGCACCGTGTCCGCCTCCAGCACCAGGTGCCGCAACCGTTCGGGCACCCCCGGCCAGCCGTCGGCGCCCACGCCGACGACGGTCACGCGGGGTTCGGGGGTGGGGTGGGTATCGGTGCTCATGGACCGGACGCTATCGTCGGACCCTGGTGCGAGGTGCCCCGGCCTCCCCACCTTCGGAAACGGTGGGAAGGGCGGTCGGGGAGAATCTGGGAAGCCCGGTGAGATTCCGGCACAGGCCCGCTGCGGTGAACCGGGCCCCCGACCAGGGGGACCCGGCAAGTCCGAAGACCGGCCCCGCATCCGTCAGACCCATGGCGAAACGAGCGGGAGCCTCACCCATGCCATTGCGGCCATCGCACTACCCGTTCTCCGCGATCGTCGGCTGCGACGCCGAACCGCTGGACGACCTCGGCCTGGCCCTGGTCCTGGCCAGCGTCTCCCCCGAGATCGGGGGTGTCCTGGTGCGGGGGGAGAAGGGGACCGCCAAGTCCACGGCGGTGCGCGCCCTGGCCTCCCTGCTGCCGCCGGTCCGGGTGCACCGCGGGGACAGGTTCTCCGTGGACCCCGACGACCCCGCGCAGGAGTCCCCCGACGGCCCCTTCGGGTCGGGCACCCCGGTGGAGGCCCGCCCCGTCCGGCTGGTGGAGCTGCCCGTGGGCGCCACCGAGGACCGGGTGCTGGGCTCGCTGCACCTGGAGCAGGCCCTCACCCACGGCAAGGTCTCCTACGAACCCGGGCTGCTCGCCCGCGCCCACCGGGGCCTGCTCTACGTCGACGAGGTCAACCTGCTCCACGACCACCTGGTCGACCTGCTGCTGGACGCCGCCGCGACCGGCAGGGCCACCGTCGAACGCGACGGCTTCTCGGTGGAGCACGGGGCCCGCTTCCTGCTCATCGGCACGATGAACCCCGAGGAGGGCGAGCTGCGCCCGCAGCTCCTGGACCGGTTCGGGCTCACCGTCGAGGTCGCCGCCCCGGCCGCCCCGGCGGCGCGCGCCGAGGTGGTCCGGCGGCGCATGGCCTACGACGCCGACCCCGCCGCGTTCGCCGGGCGCTACCGGGCGGCCGAGGAGGCCCTGGCCGCGCGCATCGCGCGGGCCCGGGAGACCCTGGGCCGGGTCCGGCTCTCGGAGGGGGCGCTGCTGAAGATCGCCGAGGTGTGCGCCGCCTACGAGGTGGACGGCCTGCGCGCGGACATCGTCACCGCCCGCACCGCCGTCGCGCACGCCGCCTGGCAGGGGCGGACCTCGGTCACCCGGGCCGACATCCGACGGGCGGCCCTGCTGGCGCTGCCGCACCGGCGGCGCCGCAACCCCTTCGACGCGCCGGGCATCGACGAGGAGATCCTCGACCGGGTCCTGGGGGAGGAGGAGCCGCCCGAACCCCCGGGGCCGCCCGCCCCGGACGACGGGCCGGACGAGGGACCCGCCGACGGCGACGACCCCGAACCCGACAACCCCGGTCCCGAGGGCGGGGACCGCGCCGACACGCCCCCGGACGGCCCCTCGCAGGAGCCCCCGGGCGACCCCGGACCGGCGGACCCGGGTGCCTCTCACGACACGGACCCGGCCCCCGAAGCCTCCGAGCCCCCCGCCGGCCCGGACGCCGAGGCCCCCGCCCCGGCACCGCCCCCCGCACCCGAGGCCGCCCGGGTCGGGGCCGCCGCGCCCTACCGCACCCGCAAGTTCACCGTGCGCGGGACCGGCGAGGGCGCCGACGGCCGCCGCAGCCGCGCCACCGGCGTGCGCGGCCGCCGGGTCGGCGCCGCGCCGCCCGGCCCCGGCACGGGTTCGGCCCTCCACCTCGTGGAGACCGTCCGGGCCGCCGCGCTGCGCCCGCAGAGCGGCGGGCGCCTGCGCCTGCACCCCCGCGACCTGCGCGTCGCCGTCCGGGAGGGCCAGGAGACCAACCTGGTGCTGTTCTGCGTCGACGCCTCCGGGTCCATGGCCGCCCGCAAGCGCATGACCGAGGTCAAGACCGCGATCCTGTCCCTGCTCCTGGACGCCTACCGGCGCCGCGACAAGGTCGGCCTGGTCACCTTCCGGGGCCGGACCGCCGAACTCGTCCTGCCGCCCACCCGCTCCGTGGACATCGCCGCCGCCCGCCTCGACGGCCTGCCCGCCGGGGGACGCACCCCGCTCGCCGAAGGACTGCTGGAGGCGGCCCGGGTCCTGCGGCGCGAGCGGCTCCGCGACCCGCGCACCCGCCCCCTCCTGGTCGTCGTCACCGACGGCCGCGCCACCGGCGGCCCGGGCGCCGTCGGGCGCGCGTTCGGCGCCGCCGACCACGTCGCCGGACTGGGCGTCACCACCGTCGTGGTGGACGGGGAGTCCGGGCCGCTGCGGCTGGGGCTGGCCGCCGACCTGGCCCGGCGCCTGGGCGCCGACCACCTTCCCGTGTCCGAGGTCAGCGCCGAACGACTCGGCGCCGCAGTGAAGGAGAGGGCTGCCTGATGCCGCAGGGAAAGCCGCTGACCGTCCCCGACGACGGGCTCACCACCCGCCAGCGCCGCAACCAGCCCGTGCTGGCCGTGCACACCGGCGACGGCAAGGGCAAGTCCACGGCCGCGTTCGGGCTCGCCCTGCGCGGCTGGAACCAGGGCTGGCGGATCGGCGTGTTCCAGTTCGTCAAGTCCGCCAAGTGGCGCATCGGTGAGCAGACCGTGCTCGAACGCCTGGGCAGGCTCCACGAGGAGACCGGCGAGGGCGGCCCCGTCGAATGGCACAAGATGGGCTCGGGCTGGTCCTGGAGCCGCCGCCAGGGCAGCACCGAGGACCACGCCGCGGACGCCGCCGAGGGCTGGGCGGAGATCAAGCGCCGCCTCGCCGACCAGCGCCACGACCTGCTCATCCTCGACGAGTTCACCTACCCCATCAACTGGGGCTGGGTCGACGTGGAGGATGTGGTGGCGGCCCTGGTGGACCGGCCGGGCCGCCAGCACGTGGTCGTCACCGGCAGGCGCGCCGACCCCCGGCTGCTGGAGGCCGCCGACCTGGTCACCGAGATGACCAAGGTCAAACACCCCATGGACGCGGGCCGGAAGGGGCAGCGGGGCATCGAATGGTGACCGCGCCGGCGACCGCGCCGCCCCGGGTCATGGTCGCCGCACCCATGACGGGCCAGGGCAAGACCACGGTCGCGACCGGGCTCATGGCCGCGCTGCGCGCCGCCGGGCACACCGTGAGCGGGCACAAGGTCGGCCCGGACTACATCGACCCCGGCTACCACGCCCTGGCCACCGGGCGCCCCGGCCGCAACCTCGACCCCCACCTGGTGGGGGAGGGGCGGGTGGCGCCGCTGCTCCTGCACGGGGCGCGCGGCGCCGACGTCGCGGTCGTCGAGGGGGTCATGGGGCTGCACGACGGGCGGATCGGCACCGACGGGTTCGCCTCGTCGGCGCACGTCGCGGCGCTCACCCGGACGCCGGTCGTGCTGGTCGTTGACGTGTCCCGCATGTCCCGGTCGGTGGGCGCCCTGGTGGCGGGCATGGCCGACTACGACCCGTCGGTGCGGGTCGCGGGCGTGATCCTCAACCGCGCCGGATCGGCGCGCAACATCGCGGAGATCACCCGCTCCACCCGGCTGCCGGTCCTCGGCGTGGTGCCCCACGACGAGCGGATCGCGCGCCCCTCCCGGCACCTGGGCCTGGTCCCGGCCGCCGAACGCTCGGAGTCCGAACGGGTGGTGGCCCGGCTGGGCGAGCACATCGCCGCCCACGTCGACCTGGACGCGGTGCTGGAGCTGGCCCGCTCGGCACCCGCCCTGGACGCCCGGCCCTGGGACCCGGCCGCCGAGGCCGGTGACCGGGTGGGCGGGCGCCCGGTGGTGGCGGTGGCCCAGGGGCGCGCCTTCACCTTCCGCTACGCCGAGACCGAGGAGCTGCTCCGCGCCGCCGGATGCGACGTGCGGGCGTTCGACCCGCTCACCGACCCGGGGCTGCCCCCGGGGACCCGCGGCGTCTACCTCGGCGGCGGCTTCCCGGAGGTGTACGCGGGGGCGCTGTCCGCCAACCGCGCGCTGGCCGCCGAACTCCGGGAGGCGGTGCTGGACGGGGTGCCCACCGTCGCCGAGTGCGCGGGGCTGCTCTACCTCGCCCGGTCCCTGGACGGGCGGCCCATGGTCGGTGCCCTGGGGGCGGACGCCCGGATGACCGAACGCCTGACCCTGCGCTACCCGGAGGCGGTCTCGCCGCGGGACACGCTGCTGACCCGGGCGGGGGAGCGGGTGACCGGGCACGAGTTCCACCGCACCCGCACCACCCCGGCGACCGGGGCGGACGGCCCGGCGTGGGAGATCGAGGGAGCCCCGGAGGGGTTCGCCTCGCCGACCCTGCACGCCTCCTACCTGCACGTCCACTGGGCCGGACACCCCCAGCTGGCCGCCCGCTTCGCCACCGCCGCCCCGGCGAACGCCACTGCCGCCGCGCCCGCCGCCCCGGTGAATCCGGCCGCCGGCCCCGCCCGCGCAGTCGAAACGTCTGCGGCCGCACCCCTCACGCGCGGCGCCGGATCGCACACGGCCGCCGCCCACCCCGCGACCGACGGCCCTGCGCCCGGTGGCGGAGCGCACGCGGGCATCGACCCCGCCCGCGCGGCCGCGCCTTCGGCCCCGGCCCCCGACCGCGAACCCGAGCATGTGGCCGATCCGCTGCGGCACCACGGGGACGCCGAGACCGGCGGCGGGCTGCTGGACCTGGCCGTCAACGTGTACGCGGGGCCGCGCCCGGCCTGGCTCGACCGGGCCCTGCACGCGAGCCTGGCCGACGCCGCCGCCTACCCGGACCCCGCCCCGGCCCGCACCGCGATCGCCCGCCACCACGGCCGCGAACCCGACGGCGTGCTGCCCACCGCCGGTGCGGCGGAGGCGTTCACGCTGCTGGCCCGGCTGCGGGCCTGGCACCGGCCGGTGGTCGTGCACCCCCAGTTCACCGAGCCGCACGCCGCGCTCGAACAGGCCGGGCACCGGGTCACCCCGGTGCTGTGCACCGCCCGGGACGGCTTCGCGCTGCGCCCCGAAGCGGTTCCCGAGGACGCCGACCTCGTGGTGGTGGGCAATCCCGTCAACCCCACCGGGCTCCTGCACCCGGCCGAGACCCTGCGCGCGCTGCGCCGCCCGGGGCGCCTGCTGGTCGTGGACGAGGCGTTCATGGACGCCGTCCCCGGCGAGCCCGCGTCCCTGGCGGGGGAGGAGCTGGAGGGGGTGGTGGTGCTGCGCAGTCTCACCAAGCACTGGTCGATCCCGGGCATCCGCGCGGGGTACGTCGTCGGCGACCCGGCCGTCGTCCGCGAGCTGGCCCGGGCTCAGACGCCGTGGTCGGTGTCCGCACCGGCCGTCGCGGCCATGGTCGCCTGCACGGCGGACCCGCGTGCGGCGGCCGAGGCCGCCGACCGCGCTCGCACCCTCGACCGGTGGCGGGCCCCGCTGGAGGACGGCCTCCGCCGGGCCGGGGTGGATTTTGTGCCCTCTCGCGCGCCGTTCGTGCTGGCCCGCATCGGTGAGGGCGGCCACGCCCACCTGCGCACCAGCGGTATCGCCGTGCGCCGGGCGGACACTTTTCCCGGCCTGGACGCCTCCTGGGTGAGGATCGCGGTACGTCCACCCGCGGCCACCGCACGGTTCCTGGACGCCCTGGAGAGCTGGGTCGCCGAGGCCCCGACGCTGCTCGCCATCGCCGCCCGAGCCTGACCCTGGCCCACGCACCCGGGCGAGCGCCGCTGCCGGCCGCCGCCCGGGAAGGCCGGGCAGCCGGGGAGCGGGGGAACAGCGGCGCCGCATCACAGTCCCGGCGGGCCTGGGAACGGCGGCCGACTCAGCCCAGGGCGCGGACCCAGGCGAAGGCCTCCGCCACATCGTGCACGGTGGGCACGTCCCCCGGCCCCGGCGGGCGGCGCACCACCACGACCGGCACCCCGAGCAGGCGTGCGGCCTCCAGCTTGGGGCGGGTGTAGGTCCCGCCCGAGTTCTTGGTGACCAGCACGTCCGACCCGTGCCCGGCCATCAGCTCGCGCTCTCCGTCCAGCGTGTACGGCCCCCGCCCGGTCACCAGCCGCCAGGCGGCGGGCGGCGCCTGCTCCGGCGCGTCCACCACCCGGGCCAGCACCGGGAGCGACCCCAGCGCGGGCACGAACCGGGCCAGCTCCTGGCGCCCCACGGTCAGGAACGGCCGCGCCCCCAGCCGCGCCGCCACCCCGGCCGCCTCCTCGTGGGTGTCGGCGTGGTGCCACCCCGGTTCGGGCTCCCACCCCGGCCGCTCCAGCCGCAGCAGCGGCAGGTCGGTGCAGGCGGCGGCCGCGTTCGCGGACATGCCCAGCGCGAACGGGTGGGTGGCGTCCACGACCGCGTCGTAGTCCGCCAGCGCCGCCCGCAGCCCCTCGACCCCGCCGAAGCCCCCGATGCGGACCCGGCCGACCGGCAGCCGCGGCCGCGCCACCCGCCCGGCCAGCGACGAGGTGACGTCCACCCCCGCCTCCACCAGCAGGGCGGCCAGCTCACGGGCCTCGGAGGTTCCCCCCAGCAACAGCAGCCTCACCGCGCACCGCCCGGGTGCGGCTCGGGCAGCCCGGCCGGGGCGCCCTCGCGGGCCAGCTTCAGCAGCGCGTCCACGTCCAGGTGCCGTTCCACCAGGTCGGCCAGCAGGTCAAGGCGCCGCTCCCGCGCCGCGGCGAACCGCACCCCGGACGCCTCGTGCCCCAGCGCCTCGGCCAGGAACGCCGCCCGGAAGGCGTCGCCCTCCAGCGCCCCGTGCCACAGCGTCCCGAACACCGCGCCCGCCCGCGCCCCGCCGGGGAACGCCTCGGCCCCCGGCCCGCGCGTCACCGTCCCGTGGTGGATCTCGTAACCGCTCACGGGCACGCCGAACGCCTCCCCCGACGGCAGCCCCAGGGTCTTGTCCGCGGTGAAGTCCGTGCGCACGTCCAGCAGCCCCAGCCCCGCCGCCCGCGCCCCGCCCCGCGCCTCCACCCCGTGGGGGTCGGCCACGGTGGTGCCAAGCATCTGGAAGCCGCCACAGATCCCCAGCACCGGCCGCCCCCGCCGGGCGTGCTCGACCACGGCCCGGTCCAGCCCCCGCGAACGCAGCCACTCCAGGTCCGCCAGGGTGGCGCGGGTGCCCGGCAGCACCACCAGGTCGGCATCGGAGAGGTCGCGCGGCCCCGACGCGAACACCACGTCCAGCCCCGGCTCCAGCCCGAGCGCGTCCACGTCGGTGAAGTTGCTGATCCGCGGCAGCCGCACCACCGCCACCCGCCGCACCCGGTCCCCGCCCGCGCGCCTGCCCTCCAGGTCCAGGGCGTCCTCGGAGTCCAGCCACAGGCCCGGGTCCCACGGCAGCACCCCGTAGACCCGCCGGCCGGTGCGCCGCTCCAGGTCCGCCAGCCCCGGTTCGAGCAGCGCCGGGTCGCCCCGGAACTTGTTGATCACGAAACCCGCCACCAGGTCGCGGTCGGCCCGCTCCAGCAGCGCCACCGTCCCGTACAGGGCGGCGAACACCCCGCCCCGGTCGATGTCGCCCACCACCACCGCGGGCAGGTCGGCGTGCCGGGCCAGCCCCATGTTGACGTAGTCGCCCGCCCGCAGGTTGATCTCGGCGGGGCTGCCCGCCCCCTCGGCGACGACCACCTCGTACCGGGACGCCAGGTCGTCGAACGCGGCGTGCGCCGCCTCCGCCAGGTGGCGGCGGCCCGCCTCCCAGTCCGCGGACGACACCTCGCCCGCCGGGTGCCCCATCAGCACCACGTGGCTGCGCCGGTCCCCGCCGGGCTTGAGCAGCACCGGGTTCATCGCGGGCTCCGGCTCGGCGCGCGCGGCCAGCGCCTGCACCCACTGCGCCCGGCCGATCTCCGCCGGGTGCCCGTCCGGGCCCTGGCAGACCATGGAGTTGTTGGACATGTTCTGCGCCTTGTACGGGGCGACCCGCACGCCGCGGCGCGCGAACGCCCGGCACAGGCCGGTGGTGACCACGCTCTTGCCCGCGTCGGAGGTGGTCCCGGCGACGAGCAGCCCTCCCGCCCGTCGCCCGCCGTCGTCCGGTCGGAGCGCTTCGCGCCGGTGCGGACTTCCACCCTCAACGGAGGCCTTCGGCCCGGTACTTCCCGCCCGTCGCCCACCATCGTCCGGTCGGAGCGCTTCGCGCCGGTGCGGACTTCCACCCTCAACGGAGGCCTTCGGCCCGGTATTCATCGTGGTCTCCTGAGCAGCGCGGTGTCCATGACCCAGCCCGCCTTCCCCCGGGCCCGCAGCCGGGCCTCCTCGATCGCGGGCAGCACCTCGCCGACCCGCCCGGCCACCAGCTCCTCGCTGTCGGTGCCCAGGTTCGCCCCCCACCACACCGACCAGTCCGCCAGGTGGCCGAACCCGTGCCGCCCGCCCAGCATGACGACGATGTCCCGGTGCCCCGCCGCCACCGCCTCCGCCAGCCGGCGGGCCGGGGTGACGTGCACCGGCCCGCCCACCCCGTGCAGCACGATCCGGTGCCGCGCGGCCAGCAGCTGCGGGGCGCTGATCCCCGGCAGCACGTCGTACTCCACCGGCACCGCGCCCCGCTCGGCCACCGCCTCCACGATCCGCAGCGTCGAGTCGTACAGGGCCGGGTCGCCCCACACCAGGAACGCCGCCGTCCCGCCCCGCGCGCCCAGCACCCGCTCGTAGGCGCGCACCCGGGCCTCGTGCCAGGCGGCCACGGCCGCCCCGTAGTCCGCGGCCTCCCGGTCCCGCCGGGGATCGGCCACCTCCACCAGCGGCACGCCGAACGCCGCGCAGACCTCCCGCCGCAGCTCCAGCAGCCCGTCCTCCGCACCCTTGCGGGGCGCGACCGCGTAGTCGCACCCCCGCAGGGCCTCGGCGACCTCGCCGGTGAGCTGGCGGGGACCCATCCCGATCCCCAGCACGCGCACCCTCACTCCGCCTGCTCCTCCAAGTCCCCCTCGACCTCCAGGTACACCTCGGTCAGCGCCTGGAGGGTCGCCGGGTCGGGCTCGGCCCACAGCCCGCGCCGCGCCGCCTCGTGCAGCCGCTCCACGATGCCGCGCAGCGCCCACGGGTTGGAGGTGCGCAGGAACTCCTGCGTGGTCGCGTCCAGCACGTACTCCGCGGCGAGCCGCTCGTACATCCAGTCGTGCACGACCCCGGCCGTCGCGTCGAACCCGAAGAGGTAGTCGACCGTGGCCGCCAGCTCGAACGCCCCCTTGTACCCGTGCCCCCGCATCGCCGAGATCCACCGCGGGTTCACCACCCGGGCCCGGAACACCCGCGCCGTCTCCTCCGACAGCGGCCGGGTGCGCACCGCGTCGGGCGCGGTGGAGTCGCCCACGTACGCCTTGGGGTCGGACCCGGTGAGCGCGCGCACGGTGGCGATCATGCCGCCGTGGTACTGGAAGTAGTCGTCGGAGTCGGCGATGTCGTGCTCGGCGCTGTCGATGTTCTTGGCCGCCACCTTGATCCGCCGGTAGTTGGCGCGCATGTCGTCGGCGGCCGGGACGCCGTCGAGCCCGCGCCCGTAGGCGAACCCGCCCCAGGCCGTGTACACCTCGGCCAGGTCGCTGTCGTCGCGCCAGTTGCCCGACTCCACCACCTGGAGGATGCCCGCCCCGTAGGACCCGGGGGCGGAGCCGAAGATCCGGGTCGTGGCCCGCCGCAGGTCCCCGTGCGTCTCCAGGTCCGCCAGGGCGTGCGCGCGCACGAAGTTGCGGTCGGCCGGCTCCTCCAGCCCCGCCACCAGCGCCACCGCGTCGTCCATCAGGGCGACCACGTGCGGGAACGCGTCCCGGAAGAACCCGGAGATGCGCACCGTCACGTCGATCCGCGGCCGCCCCAGCTCCTCCAACGGCACCACGTCCAGCCGCGAGACCCGGCGGGACGCCTCGTCCCACTCCGGCCGCACCCCCAGCAGGGCCAGCACCTCGGCCACGTCGTCTCCGGAGGTGCGCATCGCCGAGGTCCCCCACACCGACAGCCCCACCGACTCCGGGTAGGTCCCCGTCTCGTCCAGGTGGCGGCGCAGCAGCGACTCGGCCATGGCCTGGCCGGTCTGCCAGGCCAGCCGGGACGGCACCGCCCGCGGGTCCACGGTGTAGAAGTTGCGCCCGGTCGGCAGCACGTTGACCAGCCCTCGCAGCGGCGACCCGGACGGCCCGGCCGGGACGAACCCGCCCGCCAGCGCGCGCAGCACGTGGTCGATCTCGTCGGTGGTCCCCGCCAGGCGCGGCACCACCTGCGTCGCGGCGAACTCCAGCACCGAACGCACCTGTGGGTCGTCGTGCAGGCCCGCCGCCGCGTCCGGGTCCCAGCCCGCGGCCTCCATGCGCTCCACCAGGCCGCGGGCGAGCGCCTCCACCGCGTCCACCTCGGCGGTCGGCGCCCCCTCCTTCAGGCCCAGCGCCGCGCGCAGCCCCGGCACGGCCCCGCCCACACCGCCCCACACCTGGGCGGCGCGCAGCACGGACAGCACCAGGTTCACCCGGGTCTCGCCCTCGGGGGCGGCGCCCAGCACGTGCAGGCCGTCGCGGATCTGGGTGTCCTTGATCTCGCACAGCCAGCCGTCGACGTGCAGCAGGAAGTCGTCGAACTCCTCGTCGTCGGGGCGTTCGGCCAGCCCCAGGTCGCGGTGCATCTCCGCGGCCCGCATCAGTGCCCAGATCTCGCCGCGGACCGCGGGCAGCTTGGCCGGGTCCATGGCGGCGATGTTGGCGTGCTCGTCCAGCAGCTGCTCCAGCCGGGCGATGTCGCCGTAGGTCTCCGCGCGCGCCATCGGCGGGATCAGGTGGTCCACGACCGTGGCGTGGGCCCGCCGCTTGGCCTGGGCCCCCTCGCCCGGGTCGTTGACCAGGAACGGGTAGACGAGCGGCAGGTCGCCCAGGGCGGCGTCGGTCGCGCAGGCCGCGGACAGGGCGGCGTTCTTGCCCGGCAGCCACTCCAGGGAGCCGTGTTTGCCCAGGTGGACGACCGCGTGGGCGCCGAACCCGCGCTCCAGCCAGCGGTAGGCGGCCAGGTAGTGGTGGCTGGGCGGCAGCTCCGGGTCGTGGTAGATCGCGATGGGGTTCTCACCGAAACCGCGGGGCGGCTGCACCAGGACCACCACGTTGCCCGCGCGCAGGGCGGCGAGCACGATCTCGCCCTCGTCGTTGACGTAGAGGTTGCCGGGGGCGGGGCCCCAGGCCCCGGTCATCGCCTCGCGCAGCTCCGCGGGCAGGTGCCCGGTCCAGGCGGCGTACTCGTCCGCGGTGATGCGCACGTGGGCGTCGGTGAGCTGGCCCGAGGTCAGCCACTCCTCGTCCTGGCCGCCCGCGGCGATCAGGGCGTGGATGAGCGCGTCGCCCGCCTGCGTCTCGTCGGGCAGGTCCAGGCCGGGCAGGGCCTGCGGGGAACCGAGGTCGTAGCCCTCCGCGCGCAGCCGCCGCAGCAGGCGCACCAGGGAGCGGGGCGTGTCCAGGCCCACCGCGTTGCCGATCCGCGCGTGCTTGGTGGGGTAGGCCGACAGCACCACCGCGATGCGTTTCTCGGCGGGCGGCACGTGCCGCAGCCGGGCGTGCGCCACCGCGATCCCGGCCAGGCGGGCGCAGCGTTCGGGGTCGGCGACGTAGCGGGGCAGGCCGTCGGCGTCGATCTCCTTGAAGGAGAACGGCACGGTGATGACGCGGCCGTCGAACTCGGGGATGGCGATCTGGGACGCCGAGTCCAGCGGGGTGACCCCGTCGTCGGACTCCTCCCACGCGGCGCGCGGGCTCGTCAGGCACAGGCCCTGGAGCACCGGGACGCCCAGGGCGGCCATGCGCTCCACGTCCCAGGCCTCGTCGTCCCCGCCCGCGCTCGCCGAGGCGGGGGTGCTGCCGCCCGCGGCCAGCAGTGTCACCACCAGGGCGTCGAATGCGCCCAGCGCTTCGTACAGTTCGTCGGGCGCTGAACGCAGCGACCCGGCGAACACCGGCACGCCCACCGCCCGGCCGGTGGCGTCCACCGCGTCGGCCAGGGCGTGCACGAACGCCGTGTTGCCGCCCGCCTCGTGGGCCCGGTAGTACAGGATGCCGATCCGCGGCAGGCCGGGGGCGTCGGAGCCGGAGCCGGGCTCCGGGGCGGAGTCAACGGCCCGGTCGCGCTCGGCGACGCCCCACGCCGGGATCTCCAGCGGCGGCTCGAACCCCTCGCCGGTCACCAGGACCATGTCCGACAGGAAGGCGTGCAGCCGGGCCAGGTTGGCCGGCCCGCCCTGGGCCAGGTAGCGGTGGGCGTCGGTGGCCACACCGATCGGCACGGTCGAGTGCTCCATCAGCTCCGCGCTGGGCTGCTGCTCGCCGCTGAGCACGACCAGGGGCGTGCCCCGCTCCCGGACGGCGGCCAGGCCCGGCCACAGGTCGTGCGGGGAACCCAGCAGCCGCACCACGACCAGGTCGGCGTCCGCCACGGCCGCGGTGAGTTCGTCGTCCGAGGCGCGGGACGGGTTCGCCCACGTGTAGGACGCGCCGCTGCCCCGTGCGGACAGCAGGTCGGTGTCAGAGGTGGAAAGCAGTGCGATCCGTACCGCCATGGCCGGATTCCTCCCCAGGGGTTCTCGCCCCATTGCTGGTAGGAACGCTCGGAGCCGGTGTCTGGCTGCACCCCGCCGGGGGTGTCACAGTGGCGGAACCGCCCCGGAGTCGCACCGGGTTCCCGCACTTCGAGCGAAGGGTGTGGGCCGTCCCCTGCACCGTTCGACGGGAGCCGGACCGGTCCACACCCTAGCGGGGGAGCGTGCGCCCGCGGCAGGGAGGCGGGCCCGACGCGGCCCGAGGAGGCCCCGGGACGGCCGGACGCGGCCCGAGGCGGCTCCCGGACGGCTCCGCAGCGCGGCCACCGGGCGGTCTCCACGGGGTGTCCGGCGGTTATCCCACCCCCGCCTCTTGCCTCCGCCCACGCCAGGGCCTACCTTCGGGGTGCCGTGGTGTTCGGGAAGTCCGGTGAGAATCCGGCGCGGCCCTCGCCACTGTGCACGGGAAGTCCCCACGCCCCGCGCGCCGTCCCCCCCAGGAGACGGAGCGCGGACCACGCCACTGGGATCGCACTCTCGGAAGTTCGGGAGCGCGGCCTGGGAAGGCGGGCGCGGGGGCGCGGCCCGGCAGCCAGGAGACCGGCCACGGCACTGATGACCGTCCACGAGGTGCTGGAGATAGGTCCCCCACAAATGCACATACCCGAAGGCCTGCTGCCTCCCCTGCACGCCGCCGCCTGGACCGCGGCGGCCGCACCCTTCGTCGTCCACGGCGTGCGCTCGCTGACCCGCGAGGTCCGCGCCGACCCCGACGCCAAACTCCTGATCGGCGCGGCGGGCGCGTTCTGCTTCGTCCTCTCGGCCCTCAAGATCCCCTCCGCGACCGGGACCAGCTCCCACCCGGTGGGCGTCGGCCTGGGATCGGTCCTGTTCAGGCCGCCCGTGATGGCGGTCCTGGGGACCATCACCCTGCTGTTCCAGGCCCTGCTGCTCGCCCACGGCGGGCTGTCGACCCTGGGCGCCAACGCGTTCTCCCTCGCGGTGGTCGGCCCCTGGGTGGCCTACGGGGCGTTCCGCCTGGTGCGCGGGCTCACCGGCCGGCTTCCCGAGGGGACGTCGCTGTCGCTGGCGGTGTTCACCGCGGCGTTCTCGGCCAGCCTGGGCACCTACACCGTGACGAGCCTCCAGCTCGCCCTGGCCCACCCCGACCCCGAGGGCGGCGTCCTCGGGGCGTTCGTCAAGTACGCGACGATCTTCTCCGTCACCCAGATCCCCATCGCCGTCATCGAGGGCCTGGTCACGGTCGTGGCCGTCCGGCTCCTCAGTTCGGTGAGCCGCGGCGACCTCGTCCGGCTCGGGGTGCTGCGGGCCGCCGCGCCCACGGCGCCGGAGCCCGAGGGCGCACCGGCACCGGAGTCGGCTCGGGCACCGGCACAGGCACAGGAAGGTGCGGCGGACGCCGACCGGAAGGCCGACGCCGCGGGCACCGCGGCCGCCGGCGGGGACGACAAGAAGGGGGAGAAGGCATGAGCGACCGGTCGACACCCCGCGCGTGGGTGACCTGGGCACTGCTGGGAGCGGTGGCGGTCCTGGCGGTGTTCCCGCTGGTGATCGGCGCCGGTGAGGGCATGGAGGAGCCGTTCGCCGGGGCCGACGGCCAGGCCGAGGGCCTGGTCGAGGAGCTGAACCCGGACTACGAGCCGTGGCTGGCACCCCTGGTCGAACTGCCCTCGGGCGAGGTCGAGTCGGGGCTGTTCGCCCTCCAGGCCGCGATCGGCGCCGGGGTGATCGGCTACGTGCTGGGCGTGGCGCGCACCCGCTCCCGGCACCGGGAGCAGGCCCCCGCGGACGCCGCCGCCCCGGCGGCCGGTCCGGTGACCGCCCCGGCGACGGGTTCGGTCGGTTCGGCGGCCGGTCCGGCGGATTCGGCCACGGGTTCGGTGCCCGGCCCGGCGACCGCCGACGCCGCCGTCCCTACGGTCGGTTCGGACGGCCCGGCGACCGGTTCGGCAGCGGGTCCGACGACCACGGATCCCGACGCCCCCGGCGGTCCCTGACCCCGGTGACACCGATCGACACCGCCGCCTACCGGAGCCGGTGGCGGCGGTACCACCCCGCGGTCAAAGCGGTCCTGTGCGGCGGGCTGCTGGCCTGCGCCCTCTTCCTGCCGCCCTGGCCCGCCGCCGCCCTGGTGGCGGCCGCGACCCTCGGGTCCGCGGTCGCCGCCGGGGTCCCCCTGGGCCTGCTGGCGCGTGTGGCGGCCGGGCCGCTGCTGCTCATCGCCACCAGCGCCGCCGCCCTGCTGGTCACCGTGGGCGGCGCCGACGGGCTCGGCTGGGCCCCGGGCGGCCCCGCCCGCGCGGCCGAGGTGGCCGCCCGGGGAGCGGCGGCGCTGGGGACCCAGCTCCTGTTCGTGCTGACCACACCCATGGCCGACCTCCTCGCCCGGCTGTCCCGCACCCGGCTGCCCACCGCGCTGGTCGAGGTCGTCGCCCTCACCTACCAGATGCTCATGGTCCTGCTCTCGACCGCGCAGCGGGTCGCCTCCGGGCAGGCGGCCCGGCACGGGTACCGGTCCCGGCGGGCCGGGCTCCGCTCCGCCGGGGCCCTGGGCGGTGTCCTGTTCATCCGCTCCCTGGACCGGGCCCGGCGGCTCCAGGAGGGCCTGGCCTGCCGCGGGTACACCGGGCGGCTCACCGTCCTGGTGGACGAACGCCCGGTGCGGCCGGGGGAGTGGGCCGCCGCCACCGCCCCGCCGCTGCTGGTCGCGGCCCTCACCCTCACCTACACGGCCCTGCTCTGAGCCCCGGGCCCGCCGGGCCGCCCGAACGATTCACGGAGACGCCCATGCCGCCCCGCGCCCCGGGGACCGACCCCGCCGCCCCGCCCGTCCTGGAGGGGCGCGGCCTGCACTACGCCTACGAGGACGCCGGGCCCGCGGTGACCGACACCGACGTGCGGGTCGACCCTGGCGGCCTGCTCGCGGTCCTCGGCCCCAACGGCGGCGGCAAGACCACGCTGCTGCGGCTGCTGTCCGGCGGGCTCGCCCCCGGCCGGGGTTCGGTCCTGCTGGACGGCGCCCCCGCGCCCGCCGGGCGCCGCGGCCGCGACCTGCTGCGCCGCCGGGTGCAGATGGTCTACCAGGACCCCGACGACCAGCTGTTCTCGGCCACCGTCGGCCAGGACGTGTCCTTCGGCCCGCTCAACCTGGGCCTGCCTGCCGACGAGGTCGGCGAGCGGGTCGCATGGGCGCTGGACGCCCTCGGCGTCACCGGCCTCGCCGACCGCCCCACCCACCTGCTCTCCTACGGCCAGCGCAAACGGGTGGTGCTGGCCGGGGCGATGGCGATGCTGCCCGACGTCCTGCTCCTGGACGAGCCCACGGCGGGCCTGGACCCGGCCGGGGTCGCCGAACTCGTCGCCACCCTGGACGGCCTGCGCGCCCGCGGTACCGCCCTGGTCGTGTCCACCCACGACCTGGACCTGGTCCACGGCTGGGCCGACCACGCGCTCGTGCTCGACCGCACGGTCCTGGCGTCGGGCCCGACCGGGCGGGTGCTCGCCGACGGCGCGCTGCTGGCCCGGGCCCGGCTGCGGCCCGCCTGGGGGCCGGCCGTGGGGCGTGTGCTGCGCGCGGGCGGGCTGCTGCCCGCCGACGCCCCCGACCCGTCCTCGCCCGGGGACCTGGACCGGATCCACCCCCGCTGAGGCGGCCCCGGACCACCCGCGCGCGGAAAAGGTGTGAAGGCCCCACCGGCCGGATGCCCGCCGAGCCCCGGACCGCCCGCGCGCGGGAAAAGGTTTTGTCGTTCCCGCCGGGATTCGGCCATAGTGACCAGGTCGTCACCGCCCCCTGCCCCCGGCGCGCCCAGCCCCCCACCAGGAAGGGAACCCCATGTCCACCCTCCGGGTCACCGCGGAGCGGCTCACCGTCCACCCCCACCCCAACGCCGACGCGCTCGAACTGGCCCAGGTCGGCCTGTTCCGCGCCGTCGTCGCCAAGGACGCCTACCGCACCGGTGACTGGGCCGTCTACATCCCCGAGAACGCCCTGCTGCCCGACGCCCTCATCGACGAGCTCGGCCTCACCGGCAAGCTGGCGGGGTCCAAGCGCAACCGGGTCAAGGCCATCCGGCTGCGCGGCGAGATCTCCCAGGGCATCGTCTGCCGCCCGCGGGCGCTGGCCGACCGGGACCTGGAGGCGGCCCACGGTGAGGGTGCGGACTTCGCCACCGAACTCGGCGTCACCAAGTGGGTGCCCGAGATCCCGGTGCACATGAGCGGCGAGGTCGTCCCCGCCCCGGACCTGCTGCGGTGGATCGAGGTGGAGAACGCCAAGCGCTACCCGGACATCTTCACCCCCGGCGAGCCGGTGGTCGCCACCGAGAAGATCCACGGCACCGCCTGCCTGTTCACGCTCGTCACGGAGACCGGCGAGGAGTTCGCCTCCTCCAAGGGGCACGGGTCGCGCAACTTCGCGCTGGCCTATGCCGAGGACAACCTGTACTGGCGCTCGGTGAGGACCCACGGGGTGCCCGGGGCGGCCCGCCGGATCGCCGAGAAGTTCGGCGCCGCCCGGGTGGGCGTGTTCGGCGAGGTGTTCGGCGCGGGCGTGCAGGACCTGGGCTACGGCGAGCACGGGCGCGGCGAGCGCCCGGGGTACGCGGTGTTCGACGTCCGCCTGGACATCGACGGCGCCGTGTCCTGGATCGACGCCGCCGACCTGCCGGGCGTGCTCGCCGAGGTCGGCCTGCCCGCGGTGCCCGAGCTCTACAACGGCCCCTACGACGAGGCCGCCCTGTTCGAGGCCGCCCAGGGCGACGAGACCTGGAGCGGCCGCGCCGCCCACCTGCGCGAGGGCGTCGTGGTCCGCCCGGCCCGCGAGCGCTACTCGCCGGTCCTCGCCGGCCGCGCGATCGCCAAGTTCGTCTCCGACGCCTACCTCACCCGCAAGGGCGGCACCGAGTATGAGTGACCCCCGGGCCGCCGGGAGCCCGGCTCCCGGCGGCCTGTGCTCCCCACGGGTTCCGCACCCTGCCGTCCGGCTGCCGGGAGCCCCCCGCTCCCGGCGGCCTGCGCCCCGGACCGTGCCGTGCGCACCCGACGTGTTCCTCGGCCTGTGGCCCGACCACGGTGGCGGGCGGTGGACGGCCCGGCGGTCCACCGATCCGGCCGCTCACCGATCCGGCCGCCGTCAGGCGGGGGAGCCGTCGGCGGCGCGGGCGTAGCGCTCGGACAGGGCGCGCAGCAGCGGCACCAGCTCGGGCGGCGACTCCACCGTGAAGTCCATGCCGAGCATGCCGATGTACACGGCGACCGTGTCCAGGCTGTCGGCGCCGGTGACCAGCACCGACGTCGCCTCGTCGACCGGCTCGACCACCCCCACCGCCGGGTTGATGCGGTCCAGCACCCGGTCGGCGGGCGCGTCGATACGCAACCGCGCGTGCACCTTCCACCCCTGCGACGCGATGGTCCGCATGGCGAACGCCGTGTGGTCGCCGCCCGGCGGCGGCACCGGGTCGAACCGGCGCCCCGTCGGCGGCCGCGGTTCCATCCAGTCGACCCGGTGGGTCGCCCACTCCCCGTCGCGCGGGTCGCGCGCGACCAGGTACCAGCGGCGCTGCCACGCCAGCAGCCGGTACGGCTCCACCAGCCGGGGCTCGCCCCGGTAGTCGAACCGCAGCCACTCGCCGTCGCGGACGGCGCGCGCCACCGCCCGCAGCACCCCCGCGTCGACCTCCGGGTCGGGCGCGTCGGTGCCGGTGTTCTCCGGGGCGTGCTCGATCGACCCGTGCAGCGCGTCCACGGTCGGGCGCAGCCGCGCCGGCAGCACCTGTTCGAGCTTGGCGAGCGCCCGGCCGCCCGACTCGGCGACCCCCGAGATGCCCGCCGCGGCGCGCAGCCCCACGGCCACCGCGACGGCCTCCTCGTCGTCGAGCAGCAGCGGCGGCATCCGCCCGCCCGGCCCCAGCCGGTACCCGCCCGCGGACCCGCGGGCCGCCTCCACCGGGTACCCGAGTTCGCGCAGCCGGTCGACGTCCTTGCGGATGGTGCGGTCGCTGACCCCGAGCCGCTCGGCGAGCTCGCGACCGGACCGGTCGGGCCGCGACTGCAACAGGGCCAGCAGCGCCAGCAGCCTGGCGGCGGTGTCGGACATCCGGCACCCCTTCAAAGTTTTTCCGGGTCGCGGATTCCATTAGGAAGTAGGTGTTCCTATTGGGACCGTACCGTCGGAGACATGGAGAACACCAGCGCTTCCGCCGCCAGCACCGACATCCGCCCCTTCACCGTCGCCGTCACCGACGCCGAGCTCGCCGACCTGCACGAGCGCCTCGCCCGGACCCGGCTGCCCCAGCCCGCCCCGGGCGACGACTGGGAGGCCGGCACCCCCAACGCCTACCTGCGCGAGGCCATCGCCGCCTGGCGCGACTTCGACTGGCGCGCCGCCGAGGAGCGCATCAACGCCGTCCCGCACTTCACCACCGACATCGACGGCCAGAACATCCACTTCATCCACGTCCGTTCCCCGCACGCCGGCGCCACGCCCCTGCTGCTCGCCCACACCTACCCCGGCTCCTCGGTCGACTACCTCGACCTCATCGACACGCTCACCGACCCGGTCGCCCACGGCGGCCGCGCCGAGGACGCCTTCCACCTGGTCATCCCGGACGTCCCCGGAAACGGTTTCTCCCAGCCACTGGCCTCCGACGGCTGGACCACCGCCCGCGTCGCCGCCGCCTACGACACCCTGATGCGCCGCCTGGGCTACGAGAGCTACGGCGTGCACGGCTCCGACAACGGCGCGATGGTCGCCCGGGAGCTCGGACTGCTGAACCCCGACGGGTTCCTCGGCCTGCACGTGCTCCAGCTCTTCGCGTTCCCCTCGGGCGACCCCGCCGAGTTCGAGCGCCTGGAGCCGCAGGACTACGCCGGCCTGGAGCACATGGAGTGGTTCCAGTCCGTGGGCGGCTACAACACCATGAACGCCTCGCGCCCCCAGACCGTCGCGGTCGGCCTCAGCGACTCCCCGGTGGGCCTGCTCGCCTACAGCGAGCTGTTCAACTCCTTCGGCAACGGCACCTCGCTGGTGCCGCTGGACAAGATCCTCCTGGAGGTGAGCGTGAACTGGTTCGCCAACGCCGCCTCCGGCATGGGCCGCGGGTACTTCGAGAACGCGCGCGCCCAGGACGAGCCGCGCGTGAACGCGGCGCCCACGGGTGTGGCGGTGTTCGCCGACGACTTCCAGACCATCCGGGTCTTCGCCGACCGCGACAACTCCGACATCGTGCACTGGAACCGCTTCGACAAGGGCGGCCACTTCGCCGCCCTGGAGGTGCCCGAGGTCGTCGCGGGCGACATCCGCGCCTTCTTCGGCGGGCTGCGCACGGCCTGACCCCGCGCTCGGCGCGCCCCGCGCCCCGGAGGCCGGAACCGGCCTCCGGGGCCGTGGCGTGTCAGACCCCGGAACGCAGCAGGGGGAGCAGGTCGCCGACGATCAGGTCGGTGTCGAAGGGCACCACCGCCGGGCGCAGCCGCACCCCGGCCACCTCCCCGCCGCGCTCCCAGACCCGCAGGTGGTCGGCCAACCCCTGCGGGGTCCCGACGAAGATGTCGGTGTCCGAGGCCCACTCGTGCCCCAGCGCCCCCTCCAGCCGCCGCCTGCGCTCCTCGGCGAGCTCGGGGGTCCGGTCCAGCAGGACGACCAGGTCGGTGTGGATCTCGGTGCGGGCGGCGTCGGGGGCCAGGGACTCCACCGCCCGGAACGTGCCGACGATCTCGGCGAGGCCGGTCCGCGCGTCCGGGGTGACGAACACGCGGTCCGCCACGGCCGCGGCCAGCCGGTACGGCTCCAGCGCGTGGTGGGCGAGCACCGCGATCCGCGGCACGGACGACACCGGGACGTTCAGGGGCCCCGCCGCGGCGTACCGCCCGGCGGTGACCGGCTCCGGCCGCGGCGGGGCACCGAAGCCCCGGCCCGGACCCGGTCCGGCGGCGGGGGCCAGGTCCGCATCCGGCCACCCCGCCCACAGGTGCTTCACGACGGTGACGAAGTCCTCCGCGTCGGCGAACAGCGGCCGCAGCCGCCGGGCGATCCGGGTCGGGACGTAGACGTCCTCGGGCCGCAGCGCCGGGGTGGGCTCGCCGCCCAGCACCGCCGCGTCCCCGGCTGCGGCCGACACCTGCGGGCGCCAGGTCACCCGCCCGGGGGCGAGGTCCGCCAGGGAGGCGAGCTGGGCGGCGACGTGGAACGGCCGGGTGTGCGTCACGTTCCGCGACACGACGACCTCCAGGGACTCGGTCGAGGTCAGCAGCACCGAGGCCGCCACCACCGAGTCGAGGCGCCCGCGCACCTGGTCGGAGCGGTCGTCGGGGACGCCGAACCGCGCGCTCTGCAGGCCGATCCCGTCCTCGACCGTCACGTAGTCCACGCCGCCGCGCTCCAGGTCGCGGCCGAGCCGCCGCCAGAACGCGGCGCCGAACAGCTCGCGCGGGTCCTCCAGGGACGTCTCGCTCCATGCGGCGGGATGCCATCCCGCCCCTTCCAGGGCCACACCGATGCGCAGGGTCATGGGGGGATGATCCAACCGTCACACCAGTGTGAAGGTCAACCCCGGTCCGGGCGGGCCTCCCGGCGGCGACGCCCTAGGGGACGGTCCGCATCCGCCCGAGCCAGTCGGTGACCAGCGCCGCGACGAGCACCGACCGCTCCAGGTGCACGTTGTGCCCGGCGGCGTCGAGCACCGCGAACGTCGCCCGCGGGTAGTGCTCGACCCGCACCCACGCGTCGCGGTAGCCCACCACCTGGTCCTGCCGGCCGGAGACGAACAGGGACGGCGCCGTGAACGGCTCCGGCGCCCCCTCCTCCGGCTCCCGGTCCAGGGAGTAGCGCCGGGCGATGCGCTCCAGCGCCGCCTCGTCGGCCGAGCGCAGCCCGGGCAGGGCGTGTTCGGCGAACGCCCGTGCGCCATCGGGGTCCTGGACCACCGCCATCTCGGCGTAGTCCCCGCCCGCCTCACCCAGGCCCGCCACCGCGGCCGGGTCCTCGACGAGCACGGTCCGCCCGGGCACGTCCCGCCGCGCGTGCTCGGCGACGAACACCGCCGCCAGCGCCGCCAGCCCCAGCACCCGCGGGCGCAGGTCGTGGGCCACCCGGCGGGCGATCATGCCGCCGAACGAGTTGCCCACCAGCGCGAACGGCTCCCCGCCAAGCCGCCGCTCGATCTCCTCCTCCACGGCGGCGACCACGTCCTCGGCGCTCGCGACCGCGCCCGCCGGCGTACCCGCGGTCCCCGGCAGGTCGACGTGCAGCCGCCGCCACCCGCCGTCGGCTTCGAGGACGGGGTCCAGGGGGAGGAGGAGCCGGTGGTCGACCCCGAAACCGTGCAGGAGGACGATCGGGGTGCCCGATCCGCGTTCGACGACATGCATGCGCCGAGGCTAGCGCCCGCCCCCGACACCCCGCCGCCCCGGGGCGCCTGAGACTCAGTCGTACCGGACTCGGTACTCCTGCTCCGTGCGCAGGCCGTCGCCCAGCATGGCGAGCCCGTGCGGCTCCCGCTCGGCGATCGGCCGGAAGGAGACCAGGAGCCAGTCGCCGCCACCGGCGCCGTCGACCGAGAGGAACTCGCTCGCCGACCACTTCTGGGCCCGCACGTTCCCCTCCTCCCGGTCCCACACCATGAGAAAGCCCCGGTCCCGGCCGCCGACCGTCCCGGACGCGGCGACACCGCGCCCGTAGTCCGTGAAGGCCACGTCGCGGATGACCGCGTTCGACCCGTCGTCGGGGGTCGGCCGGGGGTGGAACTCCCGCGGCTCCGCGTCGGAGCCCAGCTCCCACACCAGGACGGAGTCGTCGGTGGCGGTGGCCACCACGGCCCCGACGTCGCTGTTGTAGGAGACCGCGGTGGGTCCGAGCAGGCCCCGGGGCGCCTCCCGGAACCCGGTGTGGGAGGGGTGCGCCTCCCCGGTGGCCGGGTCCCGCACCAGCAGACCCGTGTCCAGGGTGACGACCAGCGCCTCCCCGTCCCGGGTGACCGCCAGGTCCCGCACCCGGGGGAGCCATCCCAGCTCGTTCTCCGGGACGGCGGAGGTGTACACCCGGGCGCCCGTGCCCACCCGGTAGGCGCCCACTTCGGCGAGCCCGGTGCGGGTGTGGTGGTAGGCGACGAACACCGTCCCGCCGTCGGCGGAGAGCGCGATGTGCCCGCCGTCGCCCGCCTCCTCGGGCAGGTCGACGACGTAACGCTCGTCCCGGGCGAGGTCCCAGACGTGCACCTTGGCAACACCGTCGCCGGCCGCCCGCGGGGCCCGGGCGGCCAGCACGGTCCCGTTCGGGGTGGCGGCCAGCTCGGAGCCGCCGAAGTCGTGCCGCTCGTCCTGCAGGGTCAGCTCCACGATCCGATCCCTGCGCCGACCGTCGAAGAGGTGCAGCCCGGCGTCGGACAGGGTCGCGAACGAGTACGGCGCCGCGACGAAGGCGGTGTCGACGACCCGTGCTCCGGCGGGAACGGTCGGGCCTCCCGGGACGGGGGCGGGCTCGTCCTCGCGGGCGGCCTGGCTCTGAGGACCCTGCGCCTCGGTCCCGCTCGCCACGTACTGCGCAGCGACCAGGCCGACGGCCAGCACCGCCGCCACCAGCGCGCCCCGGCGCCGACCACGGGTGGCAAGGAGCCCGGGACGGCTCGGTGCCTCCGACGAGACGGGACCGCCCTGCTCCGAACCGGCGGACGCCGCTGCCGCCGATGCGGCGGCCTCCGGCCGCGCCGCGGTGTCCCTCTCCTCCGCGGCGGCACCGGTCCGCGCCTCGGCATCCGGCATCCCGACGCCGTCCCCTGGCGGTTCGGCAGGAACTTCGGCGCCCGCCTCCTCCGCGATACCGCTCGCGGATCGCGGCCCCGCGGCCGTGCCCGGTAGCTCCGTATCCGGTGCCTCGGCCGCCGCCGGGGTCCCGGTGCCATCGGCCCGCATCGCGGCACCTGCGGCCACTTCGGCCTCAGACGCCGCGGTATCCGCCGTCTCGGCGGTTTCCGCGGCACCGGCCGTCGCGGGCGTGGGCTCTTCCGCGACCGCTTCCACGGCGCCCGGCCCCTCCGCGACCTTCGTCCGCAGGACCGCCGTCGGGTGCAGCCGGGTCGCCGCCACCAGGGTGCGCGCGACCTCGTCGGCGACCGGGGCGGGCAGCCATGCCGTGGGGTCCTGCGCCCCCGCCCCCGGCAGCGCCGTCCCGGTCAGCGCGGCCGTGACCGCCTCCAGTGAGGGGCGCTCCCGCGGGTCCTTGGCCAGGCACGCGCCCACCAGCGGCAGCAGGGACGCGGGCACCCCGTCCAGGTCGGCGGGTTCGTTGACGACCCGGTACAGCAGGGCCGCCGGGTCGCCGATCCCGAACGGCGGCCGCCCGGTGGCGGCGAACACCAGCACGCCCCCGAAGGAGAACAGGTCGCTGTGCGGCCCCACCCCCCGCCCGGTCGCCTGCTCCGGCGACATGTACGCGGGGGTGCCCAGCGCCTGGCCGGTGCGGGTGAGTGCGGTGGCGTCGGCCGCGCGGGCGATGCCGAAGTCGATCACCTGCGGGCCGCGCGGGGACAGCAGGACGTTCGACGGCTTGAGGTCGCGGTGCACCAGGTCGACACCGTGGATCGCCGCCAGCGCCTCGGCCAGCCCGGCGGCCAGCACCCGCAGCGACCCCTCCGGGAGCGGGCCGCCGTCGCGCACCGCGTCCTGCAACGAGGGCCCCGGGATGTACTCGGTGGCCAGCCAGGGGGTGCGCCCCTCGGTGTCGGCGTCCAGCACCCGGGCGGTGTAGGGGCCGCGCACCCGGCGGGCCAGCGCGACCTCGCCCGCGAACCGGGCGCGGAACTCCCGGTCGGCCGCGTACTCGGGCCGGATGGACTTCACCGCCGCCAGGTCCGCCTCGCCCTCCCCGGTGACGGCGAGGAACACGACGCCCATGCCGCCCGCGCCGATCCGGCGCAGGGTGTGGTAGTGCCCCAACACACGCGGGTCGTCGGGGTGCAGGGGTTCCATCAGGGGATCGTTTCCGGGGTGGGGGTGCCGAAGGGGCCGGGGTATCCGGAGGGAAGCGTAGTGGACACTCCCCGCCACCGCGCACGCGCCCCGCACGTCCTGTTCAGGGCTGGACGTCGCCGCTGGTGGAGGAGGTGATGGCCGAGTCCAGATCGCCCGGGGGGATGCCCGGGTAGTGGCCGTCGGCCGGGGAGCGGCGGCGGCCGCGCGCGGCCGGGGTGAGGGTCAGCCGGGACATGATCCGGTACCGGTCGCCCCGGTACAGCGAGTGCACGTACTCGACCGGACGTCCTTGGGAGTCGCTGGTCAGCCGCTCGAACAGCAGGGCCGGGGAGAATTCCGGCACCTCCAGCAGCCGCGCCTCGGCGTCGTTGGTGACCGTCGGCTCGATGGTCTGCACGGCCTCGGCCACCTCGATCCCGTGCCGGTCGTGCAGGTGGTCGTAGAAGCAGTCGGAGTCGACGTCCTCCACGGTCAGCCCCGGCACCCGCTCCACCGGGACGTGCAGGTACTCGATGGCCATGGGTTCGCCGTCGACCAGGCGCAGCCGGGACACGTGGACGATCTCGGCGGCCGGGGAGATGCGCAGCCGCCGCCCGACCCGGGCCCCCGCCGGGACGGTGGAGAACTCCAGCACCGAACTGGACCAGACCCCCTCCGCCTGGGGCAGGGCGAACGGGCGGCGTTCCTCCGACACGAGTTCCTGGGTGATCTTGGCCGGTGCCACGAACATGCCCCGCCCGTGTTCGCGGACGATCAGCCCGTTGGCGACCAGTTCGTTGACCGCCGCCCGCAGGGTGGGCCGGGAGACGCCGAGCCGGGCGCACAGGGAGCGCTCGGAGGGGATGGCGTCGCCCGGGCGGCGTTCGTCCACCAGGTCGAGCAGGTGGTCGCGCACCATGTCGCGTTTGAGGACACCGCTCTTCGTGTCACGGCGCCGCTCGTCCATAGTGCCCCTCGCTCCCGCTCTCCGGACCGGTCCGCCCGCGCCGGTGCCGCGGGCTGTTGACCAGTATGCCACTGTGCGACCCCTCTCCGGCCCAGAACAGATGACCAGTGATTGACCAGTGGTCGATCACCACTCGGCTCGGGGTCCGTGCCGAACGGTCGGTGATCCCACCTTTCCGCTCATCAGAAGGTTTCCGTCCGAACTCTTGACGGACCCGATTGGTCTATGCCATTTTCTGCAAGCAGAGAGCATGGTTTACCAATTGGTCAACTGACATCGAGGTCCGCCGTGAAGAGACCCCCCACCCCCGTCCTCGGAGCCCTCGCCTCCCTGGTCCTGCTGTCCGGCTGTTCCTCCGAGGGCGCCGCCGACGGCCCGCCGACCGTGGACGTGTGGCTGATGCGCGACAGCCTCTCCGACTCCCTCGTCGCGCGCTTCCAGGAGGAGTTCGAGCGGGACAACCCCGACATCCTGCTCGACATCCAGATCCAGGAGTGGGACGGCATCGGCCAGCGCATCACCGCCGCCCTGGCCGGCAACGACGCCCCCGACGTCATCGAGACCGGCAACTCCCAGGTCGCCCAGTACGCGGCCAGCGGCGGCCTGGTGGACCTCAGCGACAGGGTCGACGACCTCGGCGGCGACGACTGGCTGCCCGGCCTGGCCGAACCCGGCGTGCACGACGGCCTCCAGTACGGCATTCCCTTCTACGCCGCCAACCGGGTGGTCATCTACAACAAGGACCTGTGGGAGGACGCCGGCCTCACCGGCCCGCCCCGCGACCGCGCGGAGTGGCTGGAGTTCTCCGCCCTGCTCGACGAGGGCGGCGACGGCGCCCACCAGGGCATCTACCTGCCCGGACAGAACTGGTACGCGTTCGCCGGCTTCCTGTGGGACGAGGGCGGCGACTTCGCCGTCCAGGGGGCCGACGGCGCCTGGACCGGCACCCTGGACACCCCCGAGGCCGCCGCGGCCATGGAGTTCTACGCCGAGCTCCAGTCCCACGGCGAGGGCCCCAAGGACTCCGACGAGGCGCAGCCGCCGCAGATCGAGATCATGGCGGGCGGCGACGTCGCCCAGATCATCGCGGCCCCCGGCAGCGCCGCCGGGATCGTCGAGGCCAACCCGGACCTGGCGGACCGGCTCGGTTTCTTCCCCGTGCCCGGCCCCACCGGCGCCGCCCTGGGCAGCGTGTTCGTCGGCGGCTCCGACCTGGTGATCCCCGCCGCCTCCCAGGACCAGGACGCCGCCTACGAGGTGGTCCGCGCCCTGACCGGGGAGCGGTGGCAGACCGAGATCGCCCTGGAGATGAACTACGCCCCCAACCGGATCTCCCTGGCCGAGGTCCTGGAGGGGCAGGAGGGCGCGTACGCGATGGCGCGGGCCGCCGCGGAGAACGGCCGGGCCACCCCGAACTCGCCGGAGTGGGCCGCCGTGGAGGCCTCCAACGTCATCAAGGAGTTCCAGACCGCGGTGCTCACCGGCGAGGATCCGGCGGCGGCCGGGGCGCGCGCCTCCGAATCCATCACCTCGACCCTCAACGCGGGCTGACCGTGTCCGGGGTCCGAAGCTCCCCGGCGGTCGCCCACCGGACGGCGGGGCCGGGGCGGGACGGCGGCGGGACCGGTTCCGGGACGGGGACCGGGTCCTACCGGGGCGCCGCCGGGGCACCCCGCCCCGGCGGCG
>NZ_JBJJBV010000109.1:0-19809 GCF_045446735.1 Nocardiopsis protaetiae | reverse complement strand
GCCGTGCTCCTCGGCGAACTTGTCCAGGACCGGCGCCATCTGCTTGCAGGGGCCGCACCAGTCGGCCCAGAAGTCCACCAGGACGGGCTTGTCGCTCTTGAGGACCTCGGCCTCGAAGGTGGCGTCGGTGACGGTCTTGACCGCGG
This sequence comes from Nocardiopsis protaetiae, assembly GCF_045446735.1. Lineage (NCBI taxonomy): Bacteria > Bacillati > Actinomycetota > Actinomycetes > Streptosporangiales > Nocardiopsidaceae > Nocardiopsis > Nocardiopsis protaetiae. Next base: position 19,663 of record NZ_JBJJBV010000109.1, on the reverse strand, counting down.
ACATGGTTCTCCTTGTTCGGACGGGTACTGCGGGTCGGCCGTCTCGGTCGGCCGACCCCGGGTGGCCTTCAAATGGCCTTCGAGTGGCCTTCGGGCGCCTTCGGGTGCCGCGCCGGGCCCCCTCGGGCGCTGCTGGTCGTCGCCTCTAGCTGTGGCTAGCCGCCTCTAGCTGCCGCTAGTCGCCGCTAGCCGCCGTTAGTTGCCGCGCGCGGCGAGGAAGCGCTCGGCGTCCAGTGCGGCGGCGCAGCCGGTCCCGGCGGCGGTGATGGCCTGGCGGTAGCTGTGGTCGACGACGTCGCCCGCGGCGAACACGCCCTCAAGGTTGGTGCGGGTGGAGGGGGAGTCCACCTGGACGTAGCCCTCCTCGTCCAGCGTGATCTGGTCGCGGATCAGGTCGACCCGCGGGTCGTGGCCGATGGCGACGAACACGCCGGTGACGTCGAGGACGCTCTCCTCGTCGGTCTTGTTGTTGCGGACCTTGAGGCCGCTCACCCGGTCCTTGCCCAGGACCTCGACGACCTCGGTGTCCCAGACGAAGCTGATCTTGTCGTTGGCGAAGGCGCGCTCGGCCATGATGCGGCTGGCGCGCAGCTCGTCCCGGCGGTGGACCACGGTGACGGACTTGGCGAACCGGGTGAGGAAGAGCGCCTCCTCCATGGCGGTGTCGCCGCCGCCGACGACCGCGATGTCCTGGTCGCGGAAGAAGAAGCCGTCGCAGGTGGCGCACCAGGAGGTGCCGCGGCCGGACAGTTCCTTCTCGCCCGGCACGCCGAGCTCGCGGTAGCCGGAGCCGGTGGCGAGGATGACCGTGTGCGCGAGGAAGGTCTCGCCGCCGGCGGTGACCTCCTTGACGGGCTTGGTCAGGTCGACGGAGGTGACGTCGTCGGCCACCAGCTCGGCGCCGAACCGCTCGGCCTGCTTGCGGAGGTTGTCCATCAGGTCGGGGCCCATGATGCCGTCGGGGAACCCGGGGAAGTTCTCGACGTCGGTCGTGTTCATGAGGGCGCCGCCCGCGGTGATGGAGCCCTCGAACACCAGGGGCTTGAGTTCGGCGCGGGCCGCGTAGACGGCGGCGGTGTACCCCGCCGGTCCGGAACCGATGATGATGACATTGCGGACGTCACTCACGCTCGTAGGCCCTTCACACGATCAGATGCCCCGGCCACGGGATGGTGACCTCGGGGGAGAGTCGGTATAGCACAACCGATGGTAGGCGCACCTGATTCCCAAGGGGACATCCGCCCTGGTTACCGGGGTGGGGTATGCCGGGAAAGGGCCTTGTCGAGAGGTCGGCACGGCGCTTTGTCGATACCTCTCCCGTACCCTTCGGACACCCCCGGAACCCTCCGGAACTCCCCGGAACCCTCCGGAGACCCCTCCGGCGCTCCCGGGCACCCCGAGGGAGCCCTCTGCGGAATCCCTATTCTTCCCCGGGGTGCGCGACGGTCTCCTGGGCGAGGACCCCGTCGCAGTCCGCCGGGTCGACCACGTACACCTCGGTGGTGTCGTCCCCGCCGGGGGCGAACAGCACCAGGGCGGGGCCGCCGTCGAACGTGGCGTCGTCCACCAGGGTGATCCGCACTCCAGTCCGCTCGGTGAACAGGGTCGCGCACTCCTCCGCGGCGACCGGGGTGTTCTCCTCGGCACCGTCCGGCGTGGTCGGGGTCGCGGCGAGCACCTCGGCGGCCTGGTCGGCCAGCCCGTCGGCGGTGTACCCGGTGCCGCTGGCCACGACCTCGGGCTTGTACGGCCGGGCGGCCTCGGGCTCCATGTACTCGGCGCCCTCGTCCTGCATCATCGGCTGCTCGGCGGCGGACCCGGCGCCGTCGGCCTGCTGGGAGGTGAGCACGGTGTTGAGCACGGCCCCGCCGCCGCCCAGGACGACGGCGCCCGCGGCGGCCACCATCATGAGCCGGGGCAGGTTCATGCCGTTGAACCCGCGCCGGGAGCCGCCGCCGCGCGCACGCGTGATCGGGACCACGGGCGCGGACGCACCGTCGGACGCACCGGCGTCGGCGGAGCCGGAGCCGTCGGTACCGACGACACCAGCGGTGTCAGCAACTCCCGCCGCATCGACCGCATCGGCGGGCCGGGCGGCGCGCTCGCGCACCGCCTCGTCGATACGCAGGTCGAGGAGGGCGGCGACGTCCTGCGGCATGGGTGGGACCGGCGGCGCGTCGGCGAGCACACCGCTGACGGCGGTGAGTTCGTCCAGGGTCGCCGCGCAGGTCGCGCAGGTCTCTAGGTGGTGGGCGACGGTGCGTTCCTCGCCGGGCTCCAACAGCTCCTCGGCGAAGAAGGCGAGTGCCTCCACGTCAGGGTGCGACGTCACGATGGGTCGGCACCTCCTCTCCCAGTTGTGACGTCTCGGGGGGGACGAGGGTTCCTCAGGTGGGCAAGAGACGGAAGAAGTTTGGCGCGACCTCGCGCACATCTGCTCTTGACGGTCCCTGTGGCGACGTCGAGGATCTGCGCGGCCTCCTCCACCCGGTAGCCGAGCATGTCGACCAGGGTGAGGGCCATGCGCTGGTCCAGGGGAAGCGTGTCGAGGGCGGCGTGGACGTCCAGCCGCGACTCGGTCTGGGAGGCGTGGTCGGGGGCTCCGCCGGTGCGGCCCAGCCGCTCGTTGGAGAGCACGTCGAGGGTGTCGACCTCGGTGGGGGTGGCCGGGCGTACCTTGCGGCGGCGCAGCCGGTCGTGGCAGGCGTTGACGACGATGCGGTGCAGCCAGGTGGTCACCTGGGACTCGCCGCGGAAGCGGTCGGCGGAGCGGAACGCGGACAGGAAGGCGTCCTGTAGCGCGTCCGAGGCCTCCTCGGGGTCGCCCATCATGCGCACGGCGACGGCCCAGAGGCGATCGCGGTGGCGGCGCACGAGCACCGCGAACGCCTGATCGTCCCCCTGGGTGTGCCTGGTGAGCAGTTCCCGGTCAGGAAGCTCTTGGACCGCGTCCATCAGTGCCGATCACATATCCCCGTCTACTCGACGCCGAGTACCTCTACCTCGTAGATGCTCCCACGGTACTTGCCGTCGCCGTCCACCGGCAGCTGGGTGAACCAGACGAGGACGTACTGACCGGTGGTCGGCGTCTCCAGTTCGATCTTCTCTTCGCCGGTCACCGAACCGGACCAGGCGACCGGCATCGCGGAGTCCACCGCGGACATGTCGCTGGGGTACTGGGCCGGAGCGTCGCCGATCCGCACGTCGACGGTGTAGGAGGAGTCGGGCAGGTTCAGGTTCACGGTGTGGACCTCACGGCTGGAGCCCAGGTCGACCATGAGGCCGACACCCTCCTTGGTGGTCCCCATGGGGTCGTTGTAGCCCTCGGTCTTCCAGGGCGTCCCCCCGGTGTCCCCGTCCAGGGCCCGGCCGGCGTTGGCGGTGTACTCGTCGCCGTCGCCGTCCGGGAGCGGGTCGTACCCGATCCCCCGGCTGGGGGTCAGGGTGACCAGCTCCACGGTCTCCTCGCCGCCGTCCGTCTGCTCGGTGCCGTCGCCGCTGGGGTCGGCCTCCTGGCCGTCGCGCATCGCGGCGCCGAAGATCCAGGCGCCGGTGACCACGGCGGCGAAGAGCACCACGGCCAGCGCGCCGACGAGGATGCGCTGCGGGGAGGTCTGGCGTTCGGCGGCCCGGCGGTCCATCCGCGAGGGCGGCCGCTCGCCGCGGGCGGAGGAGCGCGGACCGGTGCCGCCGCCGCTGCCGCCGTTGCCGTTGCGGGAGGAGCGGCGCGGGCCGGTGGACCCGAACTCGCCGGTGCGCCGGGAGGTCCCGGGCTCGGGCGGCGGGGTGGCCTCGGCGGGGGCGACGGGCAGCGGGATGAGCCGCGGCACGTCGGCCATGGCGGCGCAGAACTCGCCCGGCGAGCCGATCACCGGTCCGGGCACGATCTGGCCCACCAGGTGGGGCAGGGCGGCGCGGGTGGTGATGGAGGCCAGGGGTTCGCCGATGCCCTGGCGGATCTGGTTGGCGGGGTAGGGCCCGGCGGGGCCCTGCGGGGCGGCGGGCAGGCCGCTCTGCGGGCCGCCCGGCCAGGTGCCGGTGAGGGCCGCGTACAGCAGGTTGCCCAGGCCCTGGGCGTCGGCGGCCCCGGGGTTGGCGACGTTGACGCCCAGCAGGGCGGCGTCCACGCCGATGCCGGTGACCTTGACCGCTCCGCCGCTGCTCCACATGAGCTTGCTCGGGGTGAGGCACAGGTGGTACAGGCCGCCGGTGTGCGCGGCGGCGATGGCCTCGGCCGCCTCGGCGACCAGGCCCGCGGCGCGCTCGGGCTCCAGGGGGCCCTGGGCCAGCAGGTCGGCCAGCGAGTGGCCGACCACCCACTCCTCGACCACGTAGGGGATGGGGGTGGTGTCGTCGGCGTCGAAGACCTGGGTGACGCGCGCATCGGGGATCCGGCTGGTGGCGCGGGCGGCACGGACCACATCGGATGTGCGGGGGAAGCCTTCGGCGAAGGTCCACACGGCGACGGGCCGGGCGAGGGTCTCGTCGGTGGCCTTCCAGCGGGTCGCCCCGCCGGTCTCGCTCACCACCTGGTCAAGGCGGTACCGGTTGGCCAGCTTCGCCCCGGGCTCGATCAGGAAGGTGCTCATGATGGGAGTGACGGGTGCCAGTGCCCTCGCCCTGCCCGCTCCGCGTCTGCACGGTCCCGGGGGACCGGTGCGTCGCGGGTGTGCGCAGGGGGTATCAGGCGCTGGTGCTGTCCCCAGCCTCCCTTCGGGCAGCTCGGATGAACAATGTGGTGGCGGTCAAGCGGTGCCTGTCCATGCTAGGACGCCTGAACAGCATCTTTGGAGGACATCGGGTATCCGTTCACCTTCTGGGACGTAGCGGTCCGGGACCGCCCAACTCGTCCATTCATGGTGATCAGCGACGTCGCAGTCGGGTCTTGAGCAATTCGAGGAAGGATGTGACTTCAGTCACATTGAGGAACTTGGCGCTGATCACGAACAGTACGCCACCCACGACACCCCCGACGACCATCGACGCGAATCCGGGCCAGAACCCTCCGGGCAGCCCCTGGAACGCGTAGATCATCGCGACGCCGAACACGGCCGCGGGCACCGTGGCCAGGTGCAGCTTGAACAGGGTGGTCGCGGTGCGCCGCCCGTCCAGGCCGTTCAACCGCTTGTTCAGCATGTACCACATGATGACCGAACCCACGATGTAGTACAGGCCGTAGGGCACCGGCAGCCACACCACCACGTGCTGGGCCGGCACCACGAACAGCAGCGCGATCGCCGTGGTCGCGTGCGCGACCTCCGACGGGATCGCCACCAGCGCCGGGGTCCGTGTGTCACCGAGCGCGTAGAACACGCGCATCTGCAGCTGGAACAGCGTGAACGGGATCAACATCACGCAGAAGACCATCAGGATGCGGCCGATGGCGGCGGCGTCGTCGACGCTCGTGCTGCCCTGCGCGTAGATCATCACGCAGAACGGGATCGCGAACACGATCATCGCCACCGAGATCGGCACGATCAGCACCGACGACAGCCGGAAGCCCCGCGAGAAGTCGCTGCGCACCTGGTCCTTGCGCCCGGCCGCCACGTGCTCGCTCATCCGCGGCAGCAGGGCGGTGATCACCGAGACCGCGATGATCGCGTACGGCAGCTGGAAGAGCATCGACGCGAACTTGTAGGCCGCGATGCCCGAGCCCGACTCGAAGCCCAGCTCGGCCGCGCGCGTACCGGCGCGGGAGGCCACGTTGGTGGAGACGAGGGCGCCCAGCTGCGCCACCACGATGTAGAGCATCATCCACGAGGCCGCCTGGGCCGCCTCGCCGAGCCCGGCGCCCCGCAGGTCCAGCCGCGGACGCCAGCGGAAGCCCGCTGAGGCCAGCGCCCACACCAGCACCAGCGCCTGCACGACCTGCCCGGCGGCGGTGCCCAGGCCCAGCAGCGTCAGCTCGCCGGAGGTCACCGTGTCGGGGGTGCGGCCGGGGCCGGCGATCTGCAGGAACCACAGGCCGATGCCGATGATCACCATGTTGTTCAGCACCGGCGCCCACATCGGCGCCCCGAACTTCCCGCGCGCGTTCAGCATCGCGCTGGCCAGGCCGCTGGCGCCGATGAAGAAGATCTGGGTGACCAGGTAGCGCGCCATGACCACCGACACCTCGAACTGCGCGCCGGTGAACTCGCCCGCGTAGATGCGGATGAACCACTCCGACAGCAGCATCGACAGCAGGGTGATCACCAGCAGCGCCGACAGCATCAGCGTGACGAGCCGCTGCTCGGTCTTGTCGCCGCCGTCGGCGTCCAGCCTGCGCCGCTTGACCAGGAACGGCACGAACACGCTGGCCAGCAGACCGCCGATGAGCAGGTCGTAGACCATGTACGGGACCATGCCCGCCACCTGGTAGGCGTCGCCCAGCATCTGGGTGCCGATCGCCGCCGCCAGCACGATCGTGCGGACGAACCCGGTGACGCGGGAGAACACGGTGCCCAGCGCCATGATCGCGCTGGACTTGGCGAGGTTGCCCGGGGCGGTGTGGGAGGAACCGCCGATCTCGTCGCCGTCCTCCATACCGGCGCGGTCGGCGGTGCCCAGGTCGCCGATGTCGCTCGGGTCGCGGCGGGTGGTCAGCCCGGTCTCGGGCGTACTCTCCGGTTCCTCGCGCTCGTAGACGTCCAGGACGTCCTCGGGCATCACCATGTGGCGGCGCTGCCGCCCCGGTGCGGCGGGCCCGTTCGGCCCCGGTCCGGAATCCTGCTCGCGGGGGTCTTCGCTGGACACCGTGTCCTCAGTCCTTGTACTCGTCGAGCGTGGTCGTTCTCCCGGCGGAGGTCAGGGCCGGAAGCGTCGGTGCTGCATCAACGACGCAGGCGACCGCGGATCAGTTCCACCGCGGCGCTCAATTCGGGGACCCGCAGCAGCCGTGCGGCCGCCAGGAAGAACAACGCGCCGAGAAGGCACCCGGCCACGGGGGCGCCGAGGTAGGTGAGCAGACCAGGGCCGACGTAGGTCTCGAAGGCCCAGAGCACACCGAAGCCGGCCGCGACGCTCGGTACGACGGCCAGGTGCAGGCGCAACAATGTGCCAATGATGTGCTTTCCGTCAAGTCCCCCGATGCGCCGGCTGAGCACCAGACCTGCGATGACGAGCCCGCTGAGGAACGAGAACATGAAGCCGGCGGCCACGCCGACGACGACCGTCTCCGGCGGCAGGAGCAGGTAGGACACCAGCGCCAGAGCGCTGTGAACGGCCAGGTTGGCGATGGCGATCAGCGCCGGGGTGCGGGTGTCGCCCATGGCGAAGAACACGCGCAGCATCAGCTGGAACACGGTGAACGGCACCAGGCCCAGCGACATCACGGCGAGGATCTGGCCGATGTTGGCCGCGTCGGCCTCCGAGATCGACCCGCGGGCGAACGCCAGGATCGACAGCGGCTCGGCGAACAGGGCGATCGCGAACGCCATCGGGACGAGCACGAACGCGGAGATGCGCAGGGTGCGGGAGAAGTCCGACCGGACCGCGTCCCAGTCGTGGTCGTCGGCGTGCGCGCTCATCCGGGGCAGCAGCACCGTGATGAGGGAGACCGCGATGATCGCGTACGGCAGCTGGAACAGCTGGTAGGCGAGGTTGTAGGCGGTGATGCCCGCACCGACGGAGCGGCCCTCCTCGATGGCGGTGACGTTGGCGGCGTTGGCGATGTTGGTGGTGATCCACAGGCCCGCCTGGGTGAGCAGGGTGTACATCATCATCCAGCCGGCCGTCTTGACGGCCTCGCCCAGCCCGGAGCCGCGCAGGTCCAGCCGCGGGCGCCAGCGGTAGCCGGTGCGGGCCAGCGCGACGAACAGCACCAGGGCCTGGAGGGCCATGCCGGCGGCGGTGCCCGCGCCCAGCAGGGTCAGCTGGCCCTCGGTGACGGTGTCCGGCGTCTGCCCGGGCCCGGCGACCCACAGGAACAGCCCGGCCACGGTCATGATGACCAGGTTGTTGAGCACCGGCGCCCACACCCCGGCGCCGAAGTACCCGCGGGTGTTGAGCATGGCGGTGAGCAGGCCGCTCAGCCCCACGAAGAAGATCTGGGACAGCAGGTAGCGGGCCAGGAACACCGAGGCCTCGAACTGCTCGCCGGTGAACCGGGAGCCGTACATCCAGATCAGGAACTCGGCGGCGGCGATCGCCGCGGCGGTGAGCAGGAACAGCGCCACGAACGTGGTGGTGAACAGGCGGTCCTCGGTGGCCTTGCCGCCGTCGGCGTCGCGCTTGCGCCGCTTGACCAGGAACGGCACGACGACGCTGGCCATCAGGCCGCCGATGAGCAGGTCGTTGAGGATGAAGGGGATCGTGTGGGCCGTGTGGTAGGCGTCACCGAGCAGGTGGGTGCCGATGGCGGCGCCCAGCACGATGGTGCGGACGAAGCCGGTGATCCGGGAGGCCATGGTGCCGACCGCCATGATGGCGCTGGAGCGCATCATGCCGCCGCCCGCGGGGGCGTCGCCGGAGCCGTCGGCCTCCGCGGGTCCCTCTGCACCCTCGGACCCCTCGGGGGCGTCGGGGAGCCCGGGGACGGCGGGCTCGGGCAGCTCGCCCTCCTCGAAGGAGGGGACGGGGCCGCCGGAGGGGCGCAGCGGGCTCTCACCCGGGAGGGGGCCTTCGGGCTGAGAGGAACGACGGCGGTGCTTTCCGCCTTCGTTCGGGGAGTCGGTGACCACCGTGGATCAGGCTTCCTTTCGTCCGACAGGGAAGGGCTCGGCGCGCGTCGACACGGCGACGTGCGGATGTGTCGACACGGCGCCTTGTCGGTGAGGCGCCGTGTCGACGGGGGAGCGGGGGTTCACGCTCCTTCGCCGCGCGGGGACGGGGCGTCCCCGGTGGCCGTCGTGGTGCCGTCGGGCTCCCCGTCGTTCTGAGAGGGCGTGTCGGGGGTGCCGGTTCCGGTGGCCCCGGTGGTGTCCCCGGAGCCCTCCGTGACCTCGGCGTCCCTGGAGTCCTCGGTGCCTTCGGTGCCCTCGGAGTCCTCCGCGGCCTCGGGGCCGTCGGCCTCCCCGGCCTTCTTCTCCGCCTCCGCCGCGGCCCGGGTCCGGCGCACCACCCACTTGCGCAGCGCGCGCGGGGCCAGCGCGGCGATGAGGATCAGCGCGCCCACACCGCTGATCAGCAGCGCCTGGGTGCCCAGGCCGGTGGCGTTCACCGGCAGCTGCACGTCCTGGCTGTTGATCGGCTCCCCGGCGGAGTTGTGCAGGCTCGCGTGCACCACGGTGCGCCCGTTGATCCGGGCCGACAGCGGCACGTACACCGTGGTCTTGGCGCCGGGGGAGATCTCGAAGTGGGTGTCGTACTCGCCGATGCTCAGCCGCTCGGCGTTCTCCGAGTACACCGACAGGTGCACGTAGACCGCCTCGTCCTCCAGGTCGTTGGCGACCAGGATGCCGGTGATGCCGGTCCGGCTGGCCAGGGTGACGTCCTCGCCGGGGATGATGCGCACGGCGGCCAGGCCCTCGTCGACCTTGTCCATGACCAGGCCGCGGGTGGCGCCCGCCATGGCCTCCTCCTCGCGCCAGTGCACGGATTCCAGGCGCACCAGGGCCGGGCGGAACGGGTCGGAGTCCTCCACCAGGATGCTGTTGAACATCCGCACGTCCCGGCTGACGTCCTCGACCAGGCCGAGGTAGGTGGAGCCGAGCTCGGCCTCGGCGGCGCGGTCCGGGTAGTTCAGCGAGGCGCGGGTGTCCTCCCGCTCGTCGGCGGCGGGCAGCTCGATGTCCTCCAGCCGCTCCGGGGACAGCCACGGCAGGTCCTCGCTGGCGGCCAGCACACCGTCGGCGAACTCGCCGGACGGGTTCCAGAGGGGGTCGGGAGAGGCGATCACGACCCGGTCGCCCCCGGCGTTCTCGCCCGCGATCATCGCGGTCTCGGCGGCGAACCGCCGGAGCGCCAGGGTGGTGCCCCCCGGGGTGTCGGTGGGCATGGACAGCGCGTCGGCGATGCCCTCGTCGGCCACCAGGGCCATCGCCTCCTCCGCCTCCTCGTCGGAGGCCTCACCGCCCGGCAGCGGGGCCTGGGCGGTGGGGGTGGTCCGCAGCCAGCTCTGCGGGGGCAGCGCGTCCTCCGAGAGGAGGAACCGGGTGGCGCCCCGCTCGGCGAGCAGCCCGTGCACGGCGTCGTCCATCAGGCCCTGGGCGGGCAGGGCGAAGCGGTCGTCGGCCGACAGGCCCAGCGCCAGCTCCACCGCCTCGCGGCCGATCTCGACCGACGCCTCGGCGTCGCCGTCCATCTCGTTGCGCAGCAGCGCGGCCAGGTCGGGGGAGGCGTAGGGGGTGGCCACGACGTTGTCCAGGGCCAGCGCCCCGCGGGCCTCGCGCAGCCACACCTGCGCGGCCACGTTCGCCTGCGCGGTCTCCCGCACCGGCTCGGACTCGGCGGGCACCGCCAGCGGGTCGGTGAGGACGTCGTGCTCCTCGGCGGCCAGGCGCAGGATGTCGTCGAGGGTGCCGGGGTCGACGGCCCAGGTGACCGGGATTCCCTCGGAGCGGGACGGCGCCTGCTCCTCGCCCTCCTGCGGGTCGTCCTCCTCGTCGCCGTCCGCGCCGTCGCCGTCGTTCCCGCCGTCCTCCTGCTCCGAGGCGGTGGGCTCGGGCACGGTGTCGGCGGTCTCCTCGGCGGTCGCCTCGGGCGGGGACTCCGGGACGTCGGCGTCCAGGCCGAGCAGCTCCACCAGGTCCTCGTCGCCCGGGTCGAAGGACAGCGGGGTCTGGGCGCCCGCGGCCAGCAGCCGGCCCAGCCGGCCGTTCTCGGTGACGGTCGCCGCCAGCCCGTCGCCGAGGAAGGTGTCGTCGTCCGCGCGCTGGGGCGGGGCCATCAGCGGCCACACCCAGGCGATGTCGACGGCGGGCACGTCGTCCCCGTCGCCGACGTAGGGAAGAAAGGTGTACTGGGCGCCGATCACGGTGCCGTCGCCGTCGACCGCCTCGATCACCAGCGGGTAGACGCCGTAGGAGCCCAGGTCCAGGTCCTCGGCGGGCACGCTCAGCGAGTAGGTCTGGCTGGTGCCGGGCGGCAGCTCCGCGGTGATCTCGTCGTCGGGGCCGGGCGCGTCGGGCTGCCAGCCCTCGCCGGTAGCGAAGTCGTCCATCGCCTCGCGGTCGGCGAACGGGTGCCGCGAATAGCGCATGCGGACGGTGACGTCGTGCAGGCTGTCCGACGTGGTGTTGACCACCTCGCCCGAGACGCGGAGGGTGGCGTCCTCGTCGAGGGCGTCCGGCGTGATCCGCTCGACGACGAGCGGCTCGGTGTCGTCGGCGGGCTCGGCCGGGGCCGAGGCCTGCGCGGACATGGCCGGGAACGGAAGCAGCGCGGTGGCCAGGGCCATGACCACCGGCACGGAGGTGAATCGACGCAACGCTTGACCGGTTTCCTGATTCGGGTCCAGGTGGCCGTCCCGCCGGGGAGCAACAAGGGGCGGGAACGGTCGGGGTGCCCGCACGGCGCGCACGGCGTTCGCGGGTCGGGTGGACGCGGAGAAGACCATGGCGTCCCACCACTGCACCTGAAGATACCGTCTCCCTCACACCCCGGCTCTGGCGAGGACCTCCGTGCGACGTGTCGCGGGGCGCGGAACACCCGCCGAACGGGCGTGTCCGCCGTGTTCGGCGGCCGATCCGCATCCCGCCCGGAGGCCCGGGGCGCGCTCGCAAACGATTCGCCGTTTGCCCGCGCGGCCGCCTAACCTGCGTTGTGTGCCGAACACAGAGTCTTCGAGTGAGAACGACACCATGCCGACCGCGGCGGGTGCGCCGACCCCTGCGCAGCTGAACGCGATCGCCGCGCTGGTCGCCTCGGCCCGCCCCGTCTCCGACGAACTCGGCGGCCGGTTCGCCGAGCACGGCCGGGAACTGGCCCTGGTCGGCGGCCCGGTCCGGGACGCGCTCCTCGACAGACCCTCCCACGACATCGACCTCACCACCGACGCGGTGCCCCAGCGGGTGCTGGAACTGGTCGACGGGTGGGCCGACTCGGTGTGGACCGTCGGCATCGACTTCGGCACCGTCGGCGTGCGCAAGAAGAACCTCCAGCTGGAGATCACCACCTACCGCAGCGAGTCGTACTCGCCCAAGTCCCGCAAGCCCGACGTGGCCTACGGCACGGACATCGAGGACGACCTGCTGCGCCGCGACTTCACCGTCAACGCCATGGCGGTGCGGCTGCCCGCCGGGGAGTTCGTCGACCCCTTCGGCGGCCTCGCCGACTTGCGCGCCGGCGTGCTGCGCACCCCGGGCAAGCCGGAGGACTCCTTCAGCGACGACCCGCTGCGCATCATGCGCGCGGTGCGGTTCGCCGCCCAGCTCGGGTTCGAGCTCGCCCCCGAGGTCGCCGACGCGGCCCGGGACATGGCCGAGCGGCTGACCATCGTCTCCGCCGAGCGCGTGCGCGACGAGCTGACCAAGCTGATGCTCAGCCCGGACCCGCGCCGCGGCCTGGGGCTGATGGTCGACCTGGGCATCGCGCCCTACGTGCTGCCCGAGCTGCCCAAACTGCGGCTGGAGATCGACGAGCACCACCGGCACAAGGACGTCTACGAGCACTCGCTCACCGTCCTGGACCAGGCCATCGAGCTGGAGCGCGCCCGCGGGCACGAACCCGACCTGGTGCTGCGCCTGGCGGCGCTGCTGCACGACATCGGCAAGCCCAAGACGCGCGCCTTCGAGGGCGCGGGCCGGGTGACCTTCCACCACCACGAGGTGGTCGGCGCGTCGATGACCCGCAAGCGGCTCACCGCGCTGCGCTTCCCCAAGGACGTCATCGCCGACGTGTCGTCCCTGGTCGCCCTGCACCTGCGCTTCCACGGGTACGGCAAGGGGGAGTGGACCGACTCGGCGGTGCGCCGCTACGCCCGCGACGCCGGACCGCTGCTGGAGCGGCTGCACATCCTCACCCGGGCCGACTGCACCACCCGCAACCGGCGCAAGGCCGCGGCGCTGGCCCGCTCCTACGACGACATCGAGAAGCGCATAGCCGCCCTCGCCGAACAGGAGGAGCTGGACCGCATCCGGCCCGACCTGGACGGCAACGAGATCCAGGAGATCCTCGGCCTCAAGCCGGGGCCGGAGATCGGCAAGGCCTACCGCTACCTCCTGGAGCTGCGCCTGGAGAACGGGCCGATGGAGAAGGAGGCCGCGACCGAGGCGCTGCGCGCCTGGGCCGCCGAGCACCTGGCCTCCTGAGTTCTCAGCGGCCGGGTTTGACGGCGGTGACCGCCACGGCCGCCCCGAACACCCGCAGCGGCGTCCCCTCCAGTCCCTCCGACAGGGACCGGAGGGGGCCGCGGTCGAAGGACGGCATCAGGTAGTCGATCGCCCGCACCCGCAGGCCGACGCCGCGCAGCAGCCGCCCCAGCTCCTGGGTGGTGAACGCGCGCGCGTCGGACATCCGCTCGTGCAGCGGGCGCACCCAGGGCAGGAACGGCGCGGTCAGCGCCGGCAGTCGGCGCCCGCCCCACAGCACCCCGTGGGTCTCCAGGGGGAACCACCGGTTGGAGGTGGTGAGCGAGAACGCCCCGCCCGGTTTGAGGACGCGGTGGATTCCCGCCAGCGCCCCCTCCAGGTCCTCGACGTGCTCGACCGCCTCGAACGCGGTGACCCGGTCGAAGGTGTTGGGGTCGAAGGCCAGCGAGTCCGCCGCCATCTTGTGGATGCCGATCCGGTCCTCCAGCGGGCTCCCGGCGATCCGCTCGGCGAACGCGTCCAGCCGCTGCGGCTCCAGGTCGATCGCGTCGACCCGCACGTACCCCTCGGCCAGCTCGACGGTGTGGGACCCGTCGCCGCAGCCGACGTCGAGCAGCCGGTCCCCGCGGACGGGCAGGTGCCGCGCGACGGCCCCGACCCGCCTGGCCACCCCGCGCGAGCCGGGCCCGCCGGAGGGGCCGCCGGTCCCCAGACCACCGTTCATGGCACACCATCTCTCCGTGTCGACGACATCCTTAGGCCCGGACACTACAGCAAGTGACAACCCGATCACGGAAGGATCAATCGCTGTAGGGACATGTCGACAAGCCTCCCGCGCCACGGCGCCATGAGATGAAGTGGCTATATTTCCACGGGGAAAAGTGGCCACATGAAGGGCGGGCGTCATGCAGGTCGGCATCAAGGAACTCCGCGACGGTCTGAGCCGCCATCTCTCCGAGGTGAGAGAGGGCCGTACCATCACCGTCACCGACCACGGCAGACCGATCGCCCGCATCATCCCGATCGACACGCCCACCACTCTCGACCGACTCATCCTCGAAGGCCGGGTCCGGCCCGCGCGCAAGGCCAAGAGTGCCGCGCCGGTGCCGGTCCCGGCGCGGGGGACCGTGAGCGACCTGGCGGAGGAGCAGCGAAGGTGATCTGCTACTTCGACACGTCGGCCTTTGTGCCCCTGCTGATCGCGGAACCCGGAAGCCCGGCGTGCGCCGACCTGTGGAATGCGGCCGACGCGGTCGTCTCCTCCCGCCTGCTCCACGCGGAGACGGCGGCGGCGCTCGCCCAGGCCGAGCGGTTGGGGCGTGTCACCGCCGCCGAGTACACGCAGGCCCGAGAGCTGCTGGACGATCTCTGGACGCAGATCCACGTCCTGGACACGGACCAGGAACTCGTCGAGCGCGCTGCCGACCTGGCCCGGTCCGCCGGGCCAGGAGGCCACGACGCGGTCCACTGCGCCTGTGCCGAGCGCCTGAAGAGCGGTGACCTCGTGGTGGCCCCCGGCGACCGACGCCTCCTGGAGGCCTGCGCGTCACTCGGTCTCTCCGTGAGTGACACCTCTTCGCCGAGATAGCGCCCGGCCCGGGGTCAGCAGGCGCAGGTGGGGGAGTGGACGGGGGCGGTGAGCGGGTCGGCGGGGGAGCGCTCGGTGCCGGTGGCGGTCTCGACCTCGAACCCCTCGCGGATCCAGTACTCGATGCCGCCCACCATCTCCTTGACCCGGTAGCCGAGGCGGGCGAACTCCAGGGCGCCCTTGGCGGCGCCGTCGCAGCCCGGGCCCCAGCAGTACACGACGACCGGGCGGGCGGGGTCGACCAGCGCGGCGGCCCGGTCGGCGATCTCCGTGCGGGGCAGGTGCAGCGCGCCCGGGACGTGCGCCTGGTCCCAGGCGACGCGGGCGCGGGTGTCCACCAGGGCGAAGCCCGGGTCGCCGGCGGCCAGCGCGGCCCGCACGTCGGACACGTCGGTGTACAGGCCGAGGCGGGCGGAGAAGTGGGCCACGGCCAGGGCGGGGTCGGCGAAGCGTGAAATCGTCATGTCGACAAGGCTAGGTTCGGGGAGCCCGACCGGGCAGGGGCGATCCACGGCCTGGAGTTGCCTCCGCCGTGGATCGCGCGGTATATCCCTCCCATGACCGACGTATCACTGGACGAGACCGACCGGCGGCTGCTCGCCGCCCTCCAGGCCGACGGCCGGGCCGGGTACGCCGAGCTGGCCCGGGCGGTGTCCATGTCCGCCAGCGCCGTCGCCGAGCGGGTGCGCCGCCTGGAGGCCGCCGGGGTGGTCTCCGGCTACTCCGCCGTCGTCGACCCCGAGCGGCTGGGGTTCGCGGTGACCGCGTTCATCCGCCTGGCCTACCCCAACGGCAACTACAAGCCCTTCCACGACCTGCTGGCCACCACCCCCGAGATCCTGGAGGCGCACCACATCACCGGCGAGGACTGCTTCCTGCTCAAGACCGTGGCCCGGTCGATGCGCCACCTGGAGGAGGTCGTCGCGCGGGTGGCGGTGATGGGTTCGGTCACCACCAACGTCGTCTACTCCAGCCCGCTCAAGGGCCGGCCGGCCACGGAGGCCCTGGGGTGACACCCGCCATCGCGGGGCCGCGTCCCCTCGGGTTCCTAGGCGGTGGGCTCGGGTTCGGCCTCGGCGGCCGCCCGGCGCTCCCGCAGCGTCCAGACCAGCCCGGCGGCCAGGTAGACGGCGACCATGCCGACCACCACCGCCGTCCCCAGGCCCGAGGGCGGCACCAGGGCCGCGGCCAGCGCCGCGCCCAGTACGAACGTCGCGTTGAACAGCACGTCGTACACCGAGAACACGCGCCCGCGGAAGGCGTCGTCGACATAGCGCTGTACCTGCGTGTCGACGGTGACCTTCACCCCCTGGGACACGAAGCCCAGCACGAACGCCGCCACCGGGAACAGCGCGGGCGAGAACGGCAGCGCGAACACCGCCAGCACCACCGCCGCCACCAGCAGCTGGAGCCCGATCCACGCCCCCGGCGTCATCCGCCCGGTCGCCCACGGCGTGGCCACCGCGCCCAGGAAGAACCCGACCGCCAGCACCCCCGCGGCCACCGAGAACCCGGCCAGCCCCGCCACCCCGCCGCCGGTGAACGTGTTGTTGTACAGCAGCAGCGTCATCAGCGAGGAGATCCCGAACAGCACCCGGTGCAGCCCGATGGTGCCCAGCGCGTCCCGGGCCGGCGGCCGCGCCCAGATGTGCCGCACCCCGGCGACCATCCCGCGCACCACGCTCCCCACCGCGGCGCGCACCTCCGCGGGTTCGCGCTCCAGGTGCGGGCCCAGCTCCCGGCGGCCCAGGGACAGGGAGACCAGCCCGGCGGCCGCGAACCCCAGCGCGGCGACCACCAGGATCGCGCCGGTGCCCACCGCGCCGGTGCCGCCCAGCACCCCCAGGCCCAGCCCTACCCCGGTGCCCAGCGAACTGGCCACGGTCCCGCAGGTGGGGGTGACCGCGTTGGCCATCATGAGCTGGTCGCGCGGCACCACGTACGGCAGGCCGGCGGACAGCCCGGACAGGAAGAAGCGGTTGACGCTCAGCACCAGGAGCGCCGCGACGAAGAACGCCGGGCTCTCGCCCCCCGCCACGATCACCGCGCAGACCACCGTCAGCACGGCCTTGGCCAGGGCGGACAGCAGCAGGACCTGGCGGCGCGGCCACCGGTCGATGAGCACCCCGGCGAACGGCGCCACCACCGAGAACGGCAGGAGCAGCACCGCGAAGGCCGCCGCCACGGCGGCCGCGCTCGTGTGCTGCTCGGGGTTGAAGAAGACGAAGCCGGCCAGCCCCGCCTGGTAGACCCCGTCGGAGAACTGCGAGACCAGTCGCGTACCGAAGAGCCGCCGGAAACGGGAGCCCCGCAGGACGGTGCGCAGATCGCCGAAAAAGGACACGCCACCAGGGTAGGGCGTGCCCGGGGCCGTCCCGGCCCCGGGCGTCACGGACACCGTGCGGGGAGGCTGGCGCGGGGAGAACTACTCGCCCGCGATGAAGCGCTCGACGGCGTCGTGCGCCTCGGAGTCGCTGTACTGCACGGGCGGCGACTTCATGAAGTAGGAGGACGGAGCGTCGATCGGGCCGCCGATGCCGCGGTCCTTGGCGATCTTGGCCGCGCGCACCGCGTCGATGATGATCCCGGCGGAGTTGGGGGAGTCCCAGACCTCCAGCTTGTACTCCAGGTTCAGCGGCACGTCGCCGAAGGCGCGGCCCTCCAGGCGCACGTACGCCCACTTGCGGTCGTCCAGCCACGGCACGTGGTCCGACGGGCCGATGTGCACGGCGCCGGCGTTGAGCTCGTGCGGGATCTGGGAGGTGACCGACTGGGTCTTGGAGATCTTCTTGGACTCCAGGCGCTCGCGTTCGAGCATGTTCTTGAAGTCCATGTTGCCGCCGAAGTTCAGCTGGTAGGTGCGGTCGACGATGACACCGCGGTCCTCGAACAGCTTGGACAGCACCCGGTGGGTGATGGTGGCGCCCACCTGCGACTTGATGTCGTCGCCGATGATCGGCACCCCGGCCTCGGTGAACTTGGCGGCCCACTCGGGGTCGGAGGCGATGAACACGGGGAGGGCGTTGACGAAGGCCACGCCGGCGTCGATCGCGCACTGGGCGTAGAACTTGTCGGCCTCCTCCGAACCCACGGGCAGGTAGGAGACGAGGACGTCGGCCTTGCTGTGCTTGAGGGCGGCGACGACGTCCACGGCGTCCTCGGGGGACTCCTGGATCATCTCGCGGTAGTACTTGCCCAGGCCGTCGTAGGTGGGGCCGCGCATGACGGTGACGCCGGTGGGCGGCACGTCGCAGATCTTGACCGTGTTGTTCTCGCTGGCGACGATGGCGTCGGCCAGGTCGTGGCCGACCTTCTTGGCGTCCACGTCGAAGGCGGCGACGAACTCGATGTCGCGCACGTGGTACGGGCCGAACTGCACGTGCATCAGGCCCGGCACCCGGGAATCGGGGTCGGCGTCCTTGTAGTAATGCACGCCCTGGACGAGCGACGCCGCGCAATTGCCGACGCCCACGACGGCTACACGTACCGAACCCATTGGTCCTTGCTCCTTCTTGTTCGCGAACATGGATGCCACGGCGCACGACGGCACCCCCGTGCCCGTGGCCGGTGGGGGTGGCGGCGTTCCGCGTTCGTTCTCCGTATGTGCTCAGCGGCCCGCACGGTGTTTCTGTTCCCGTCCGGACGCCGTCCGGGGCAGCGGAACGTGTGGCTCCGACTGTTTTGTTCGGGTATGACTCTATCTTCGGTCACCCGAAGAACCGCATGTCACCTACGGTGACACGATCGTTCCGGAGCCACCCGTGACCCTCCGTGTCATCGGGCCCCTTGGGCGCACCGCGCGCGAAATGTCACACAAGCGCCCTGCCAGCGCCGTCGCGCGTCGCGCCCGGCGGAGAGGTGCCCACCGGTGTTCGGTTCGAGCGCGGTGAGCAGTCACGACGCGGGCCGGTCCGCCGACGGTGACGGAGTGTTCTGTCGCACGGGGTACCCTCGCGCGTGGGTTGTGCTATACCGTCCCATCGCTTTAACGTGACCTGTGATTTGCGCGTGAAAGCCGGTAGAGCCCCCGACCCGACCCGAGGACGGTCGTCCGCATCGGTCGCCGCCGAAGGGGCCGAAGCCCCCCGGACGAACGACCAGGAGGATGAAGCGGCCAACGACTTCGCGGCCTGTTGAAAACCTCCGCCCCCAGCGGAGCGTCCCTTTATCAAGCCTTGAAGCACTGGCGTAGTACAAAGGTTCGAGCCACAGAGCCGGGCCATGCCGGTCATAACGGGCAGCGGACACAGGTCGCGGACCACCGATCCCCCAGGGGGCCGTCCCCCCCGTTCCACCAAGGAATCGTCAGGCCGACCGGCCGTGAAAGGCAATCGAGGACCACGTGAGTACCGAACGACGACGGGATGCCGATGGCGGCCGTCGCCGGGCCGAGGGCCCGGCGAACGGTGCCGCCGGCAACGGCGGGAGGCGCCGGGCCGATGGCCCGCCGCCCCGGGAACAACGTGCCGGAGGGCGCCGATCCCCGGAAGCTGAGAGCGGTTTCTGGGGGGAAGAGGAGCGCCCGCGGCGCCGCCCCCCGGCCGATGACGCACGCTCCGACGGCCGGGGTGGCCGCCGCCGCGCGGAGGAGGGGCGGTCCGGCCGCCCCGAGGGCCAGCGCCGACGCCCCCCCGAGGACGACCCGCGCCGCCGTGACGGCGGCGCCCGGCGCCGTGCCCCCGAGGGCGACCCTCGTCGCCCGGAGGGCGGCCAGCGGCGCCGTCCGCCCGGCGACGGCGAGCGCCCCCGCCGCCGCCCCGAGGAGGCCGGCGTCGAGCACGGCGCCCGCTCCGAGGGGCAGCGGCGCCGCCGCCCGCCCGAGGACGCGTCCCGCCCCGGCGGCCGGCGCCGTCCCGACGGCCCGCGCGACCCCCGCGACCGCGAGCACGGCTCCCGTTCCGAGGGC
>NZ_JBJJBV010000108.1:0-29978 GCF_045446735.1 Nocardiopsis protaetiae | reverse complement strand
GGCGGTCGCCCCGCCCCGCCCCAGCCACGAAAGCGGGGAGAGGCGACCGCCTGGGAAGAGAAGACCAGGGTCAGTGAGCCGCTGAGAACTGGTCTTCCTCGGTGGAGCCGGTGAGAGCCGTGGTGCTGGCCTCGGGCGCGATGGTCGTGCTGATGGTGTCGAAGTAACCGGTGCCGACCTCGCGCTGGTGGCGGGTCGCGGTGTAGCCGTCGGCCTCCGCCGCGAACTCGGCCTCCTGCAGCTCGACGTACGAGGTCATCCCGTTCTGGGCGTAGCCCTTGGCCAGGTTGAACATCGAGTAGTTGAGCGAGTGGAAGCCCGCCAGGGTGATGAACTGGAACTTGTAGCCCATGTGGCCCAGCTCGCGCTGGAACTTCGCGATGGTCGCGTCGTCCAGGTGCCGCTTCCAGTTGAAGGACGGCGAGCAGTTGTAGGCCAGCATCTGGTCCGGGTACTCGGCCTTGATGCGCTCGGCGAAGTTGCGGGCGACCTCCAGGTCCGGGGTCGCGGTCTCCATCCAGAGCAGGTCGGAGTGCGGGGCGTAGGCCAGGCCGCGGGCGACGCAGGCGTCGACGCCGTTGCGGAAGCGGTAGAAGCCCTCGGCGGTGCGCTCACCGGTGACGAAGGGCTGGTCGCGCTCGTCGATGTCGCTGGTGATCAGCGTGGCGGCCTGCGCGTCGGTGCGGGCGATGACCAGCGAGGGGACACCGGCGACGTCGGCGGCCAGGCGCGCGGCGTTCAGCGTCTTGACGTGCTGGCCGGTGGGGATGAGGACCTTGCCGCCCAGGTGGCCGCACTTCTTCTCGGAGGCCAGCTGGTCCTCCCAGTGCACACCCGCCGCGCCGGAGGCGATCATGCCGCGCATGAGCTCGTAGGCGTTGAGGACGCCGCCGAAGCCGGCCTCGGCGTCGGCGACGATCGGGGCGAGCCAGTGCGGGGCGCTGTCGTCGCCCTCGGCCCAGGTGATCTGGTCGGCGCGCATCAGGGCGTTGTTGATGCGGCGGACGACGGCCGGGACGGAGTTGGCCGGGTACAGGCTCTGGTCCGGGTAGGTGTTGCCCGACAGGTTGGCGTCGGCCGCGACCTGCCACCCGGAGAGGTAGATGGCCTTGAGGCCGGCGCGGATCTGCTGGACGGCCTGGTTGCCGGTGAGGGCGCCGAGGCTGTTGACGTAGTCCTCGGTGTGCAGCAGGTTCCACAGGCGCTCGGCACCGAGACGGGCCAGCGTGTGCTCTTCGGTGACCGAGCCGCGGAGCTTGATCACCTGGTCGGCGGAGTAGGTGCGCTCGATCCCGGCCCACCGGGGGTCGGTCTCCCACTCCCGCTGGAGTGCCGCGCTGGCTTCCTGTCGTCGAGCGCTGGTGCTCATGTGCGTTCCCGCCTTACGTGTAGTCCCCAAGGTGTTCGCACCGGTCGAGGGGAGGCCCTGCCCGGGGCCAGGGGGTGAGCCCTGGGCGGTAAGTTCCCCGCCGGTAACTATGATTCTTAGGGAAGATCCAAGGCTTTTCCACTCGAAATCGGGTGAAGATCGTCGTTTCTTTCCGTACCATGAACGCATGGCGTACTTTGGTGCTGAAGAAATACCGTCTTTGACAGGTGACCTAGATCTCGTCACCTTCGGCCAGCGGCTCCGTCATCTTCGTCGGGCGCGCGGCATGACCCTCTCTGACCTGGGAGAACGCGTGGGCAGGGCGCCCTCCCAGCTCTCCCTGCTGGAGAACGGCAAACGCGAGCCCAAGCTCTCCCTTCTCACATCTCTCGCGTCGGCCCTCGGCGTCTCCGTCGAAGAACTTCTCTCCAAGCAGCCCCCCAGCCGTCGCGCCCAGCTGGAGATCGCGGTCGAGGAGGCCCAGCGCGACCCCGTCTACCAGACCCTCAACCTGCCCCACCTCAAGGTCGGCAAGCGGGTCCCCAACGACGTGCTCGAACACATCGTGGGCCTGTACGACGAGCTCAAGCGCCGCAGCGCCAAGCCCACCGCCACCCCCGAGGAGGCCCGCCGGGCCAACGCCGACCTGCGCCGCCAGATGCGCGAACGCGGCAACTACTTCGAGCACATCGAGAAGATCGCCGCCGAGACCCTCGACGCCGTCAACTACAGCGCCGGCGCCCTCTCCCAGGGCCAGATCCTCGCCATCGCCACCCACCACGGGTTCAGCCTCCGCTACGTCCAGGACCTGCCCCGCTCGGTGCGCTCCCTCACCGACCACGTCAACCGGCGCATCTACCTCAAGCGCGAGACCACCCTGGGCATGCACAGCCCGCGCACGATCCTGCTCCAGACCCTGGGCCACGTCGTGCTCGGCCACCAGAAGCCCAAGGACTTCGGCGACTTCCTGCGCCAGCGCGTGGAGGCCAACTACTTCGCGGCGGCCGTCCTCATCCCCGAGTCCACCTCGGTCACCTACCTCCAGGAGGCCAAGCACGCCCGCGACCTGTCCGTCGAGGACCTGCGCGACGTCTACTCGGTGTCCTACGAGATGGCGGCGCACCGGTTCACCAACCTCGCCTACCGCCACCTCGACCTCGTCTGCCACTTCATCCGCAACGACGAGACCGGCATCATCTACAAGGCCTACGAGAACGACGGGCTGGTCTTCCCCACCGACGAGACCGGCGCCATCGAGGGCCAGCGCATGTGCCGCCAGTGGTCGGGCCGCCAGGTGTTCGCCTCCCCGGACCGGTACTCGATCTACTACCAGTACACCGACAAGCCCAACGGCACCCACTGGTGCGTGGCGCACGTCGACCCCAGCCGGGAACGCAACTTCGCCATCACCCTGGGCGTTCCCTACAAGGAGTCGCGCTGGTTCCGGGGGCGGGAGACCACCAACCGCACCAAGTCCAACTGCCCCAACGGCGAGTGCTGCGTGCGCCCGCCCGCGGAGATGGCCGCCCGCTGGGAGGGCAACGTGTGGCCGTCGGCGCGCGCCCACTCGCACGTCCTGTCGGCGCTGCCGTCGGGGACCTTCCCCGGGGTGGACGAGCACGACGTCTACACGTTCCTGGAGAAGTACGCCCACGAGGACTGACCCGGGGGCCGGAGAACAGGGTGTCCGGAAGGCAAGGGGGTCGCGGCGCACGCCGCGGCCCCCTTCCGTGTTCTCCGGTACGGTCCCGCCGGGTCGCCCCTTACTCCCTGGCCCCGCTCCTCAGCCCTCGGTACAGAACGAGTGGTGCTCGTGGGCGATCGCCCACCGTCCGTCCTCCTTGCGCAGCCCCAGGGTGAGGCGCAGCCGCCGGTCGGGGAACTCGGCCAGTCCCTCGGGGGTGTCGCAGCGCAGCAGCGCGTGGGCGAAGGCGACCCGGTCGCCCGCGGTCACCGCGAGTTCGACCAGGTCGAAGGTCCCCCCGGAGGTCTGCCAGGCCAGGAAGTCGGGCCAGACCTCGCGGTAGGCGGCCGCGCCGCGCACCCCGTCGTGGGGCGGGGGCACGTCGAACATGACGATGTCGTCGGTGTGGTCGGCGAGCACGGTCTCCAGGTCGCCGCCGCTGATCGCGGCCGCCCAGCGCTCGACCAGTTCCCTGACGAGGCGTTCGTTCTCGGACACGGGTCGCTCCTCTCGGTTGCGGTTCACCTGTGCAGACCCGTCCGGGACGCGGAAATCATCGGTCGGCGGGACGGGGAGGGCGGAGCCGGTACCTCGGCCGACCCCGGCCGACCCGGGCCGACCGCGCCCGTCCTCGGCCGCCCGCCCGGCTCAGTCGTCGGGGATGAGGGCCAGCGGGCGCGCCGAGTGGTGGATCCACCGCCCCCGGGTCCGGTACAGGCGCGCGCTCTCCCAGCCCTCGCCGGGACGGCGGCCCAGCCGCAGGGAGGTCCAGGACCACCTCCAGCGCAGGAACTCGCCGGTGTGCACGTTGATGCGCTCGCCGTGGTGCAGGCTGGGCCGGAAGGTGACCCAGGTGATCTCCACCCACAGGTCGCCGGGGTCGGGGTCGGGCAGGGTGACCGACAGGTGCAGGGGGTCGGAGTCGGGGGAGACCCGGTTCTTGCGGACCCGCGGGCGCAGCCCGGCGGCGGAGGCGCCCCGCAGGGTGCAGACCACGCTGTAGACGGTGTCGCGCCCCTCGGGCAGAACGTGGACGTCGGCCCGGCCCGGGTGCGGCGGGTCGGTGGCGGTGGGCGGCGAGGACGGGGTGAGGTGGCGGCGCACCCGCCAGGCGTGCCGCGGTGCCTTGAGCCATTCCAGGCGCCACAGGACGATGCCGGCCGTGGCCGCGACCAGCGAGAAGAGCAGGGTCAGAACCTCCACCCGGCCACGGTAACCCGCCGCGTCCCGCCGCCCCGGCCCGGACACACAGGACACGCGACGGGACTATGCGCGCAGCCGTTCCAGGATGACGTCCAGGGCCCGGCGGACCTCGCCGGGGACGCCCGCCTCGCGCAGCTCGGCCCGGAACCGCTCGTTGTTGCCGTTGGGGGTGGTGTGCGCCTCGGCCAGCGCGGCGATCGGCTCGCCGGAGTCGACCAGGGAGCGGCCCATCTCGGCGAAGATACGGGCGACGAAGGCGTCGGCGACCCCGGCCGCCACGCCCCGCCCGGCCAGCCAGCCGGCGATGGTCGACAACTGGTCCAGCTGCGCCGCGAAGGTCGCGGTCACGGCGCTGAACGCCTCCAGGGCGTCCTCGTCGTCGGGCACCACCACCTCGCCCACCCGGGAGAACAGCGCGCGGGCGTCGGCGTCGTCGGGGTAGAGCACGGTGAGGCTGCCGTGGTGGGCGGCCTGCGGCAGCGGGATCGAGCGGACCACGGTGCGGGCCGGGGCCGCCGGTCCCGCCAACCGGTGCAGGGGCAGCCCGGCCACCGCGCTCACGACCACGTGGTCGGGCCGCAGGGACAGCTCCTCCAGCACGTCCACGGCCACCGGGGGGAGCACGGCGATCACGACCACCGTCACCGCGTCGAGTACCTCCTGGTTGTCGGCGCACACGCGGACGCTCGCGAAGCGTTCGGCGAGCCCCCGCGCCACGTCGCGGTTGCGGGGGGACAGCAGGATCTCCGGCGGGGTGCCCGTCCCGGTGCACAGGCCCGTCACGAGCGCCGCGGTGATCTCGCCGGTGCCGATGAACCCGTACCGGGCTGCCGGCGGAACGGCCGGTGCGGTGGAAGGCGCGGGGGCCGATGCGGGGGAAGGTGTGGTGGCCGGTGCGGTGGAAGGTGTGTCCGTCATGCCTCTCCTCGTGGTGTGCGTCCGCGTGCCCCCGCCGGGCGTGCCGCGCCCCCGCCGGGTGTGTGCCGTGCCCCCGCCGGTCCGGCCGGATCGTCGGCGGTGTCGGGGAGGATGGGGCCGACCAACGGGAGGAAGCATGGGGAACACGGTGAACGGTACCAACGGGGGGATCGGCGTGACCGGGATCGGGCCCGGCGCGGGGCGCCCGGTGCTGCTCCTGCACCCGTGGTGGGGTGTCACCCCGGCGGTGCTGGAGTGGGCCGACGCGCTGGCGGCCGCGGGCCGCCGCGTTCTGGTCCCGGACCTGTAGGGCGGGCGGGTCGTCGACACGGTCGCGGAGGCCGAGGCCCTCGCCGAAGGCCTGGACCACGGCGCCGTGCTCAGGGAACTGGGCGTGATCGCGGACGGCCTGTCCGGCCGGGGGCGGCCCTGGGCGGCGGTGGGCTTCTCCCTGGGAGCGTTCTTCGCCGCGCGGCTCGCCGGTCGCGGCGCGGCCGGGCCGGACGAGCTGGTGCTGTTCTACGGCGGGTGGTCGCCCGGGGGAGAGGTGGGGCGCACCCGGAGGGTGGAGCTGCACCGGGTGCCGGACGACCCGTACTTCACGGAGGATGAGGTGGCGGAGACCGTCGAGGGGTTCCGCCGGGTGGGTGTCGAGCCGGAGGTCCACGTGTACGAGGGGGCGGGGCACTGGTTCGCCGAGCGCGGCGCCCCCGGGTTCGACGGGGACGCCCACGCGCTCGCCCGCTCCCGCGTGATCGGGCGGCTGGGCGGATAGCCGACCGGGCCCCGTGTCCCGGGGCCCATACCGCCGCGCCCCGCACCCCCGCGCGCCTGTACCCCGCGCCGCGATCCCGCCGAGGCCCGGCGTTCCCGTGTTCTTCTCCTGCTCTTCCCCGGTTGGCCGGGGTCGGCGATTGTGCCCGCACATCCTCAGTGTTACCGTTGGTAACACGACTTGATCTCCCCCTCCTCCCCCGGAGGGTCCGACAAAGGATGTAAGCGCATGAGTGAGGCCACCGCGCCCGCCTTCAGCCTGGAACCGAGCGAGGACGTTCGCGAGGTCCGGGACTGGACCCACGGGTTCGCCGCCGACGTCATCCGCCCCGCCGCCGCCGAATGGGACGAGCGGGAGGAGACCCCCTGGCCGATCATCCAGGAGGCCGCCAAGATCGGCCTCTACTCCCTCGACTTCTTCGCCAACCAGTGGCTGGAGCCGAGCGGACTGGGCATCCCGGTCGCCTTCGAGGAGCTCTACTGGGGTGACCCGGGCATCGCGCTGGCCATCACCGGCACCGGCCTGGCCGCCGTCTCCGTCGCCGCCAACGGCACCCAGGAACAGCTCTTCGAGTGGACGCCGCAGATGTTCGGCACCGCCGACGACATCAAGCTCGCCGCGTTCTGCTCCTCCGAGCCCAACGCCGGCAGCGACGTCTCCGCCATCAAGACCCGCGCCGTCTACGACGCCGTCAAGGACGAGTGGGTCCTCAACGGCACCAAGACCTGGGCCACCAACGGCGGCATCGCCGACATCCACGTGGTCGTCGCCTCCGTCGACCCCGAACTGGGCTCGCGCGGCCAGGCCACCTTCATCGTCCCGCCGAACACCCCCGGCCTGAGCCAGGGCCAGAAGTTCGCCAAGCACGGCATCCGCGCCTCCCACACCGCCGAGGTCGTCCTCGACGACGTGCGCGTCCCCGGCGCCTGCCTGCTGGGCGGCAAGGAGAAGCTCGACGAGCGCATCGCCCGCGCCCGCGAGGGGCAGCGCTCCAAGGGCCAGGCCGCCATGAAGACCTTCGAGGCCTCCCGCCCCACCGTCGGCGCCATGGCCGTGGGCTGTGCCCGTGCCGCCTACGAGTACGCCCTGGAGTACTCCACCCAGCGCGAGCAGTTCGGCAGGCCGATCGGCGACAACCAGGGCGTGGCCTTCCTCCTCGCCGAGATGGCCACCCGCATCGACGCCGCCCGCCTGCTGGTGTGGCGCGCCGCCTGGATGGCCCGCAACGGCAAGGACTTCGACCACGCGCAGGGCTCCATGAGCAAGCTCTACGCCAGCGAGACCGCCACCTTCGTGACCCAGAACGCGGTGCGCATCCTCGGTGGCAACGGCTACACGAGGGAATACCCCGTGGAGCGTTGGCACCGCGACGCGACGATCTTCACGATCTTCGAGGGCGCCAGCGAGATCCAGAAGCTCATCATCGGCCGCACCATCACCGGACTCCCCATCCGCTGACGGAACGCGGGAAGGCGGTGCGCCCGGGGCCGGGCGGCCCGAGCCGCCCTTCGTGACCGGCCCGGCGGGGCGCTCCGACGGGGACCTGCGGTCCCCGGCCCCGCCCGGGTCGCACGACCACGGGGCGGGTGCGGCGGGTTTCCCCGTCGCCGCACCCGCCCCACGGCTATTCCGGGGCCGTTCCCGCACCGCCCCGTATCGGTCCGCACTGGTCCCGCAGTCTCCCCGTCGGCGTCCCCACCCTCGTCCCGGGGCCGTTCCCGCATCCTCCCCGCGGTCGTTGCCGCCCCCGCCCCACGGCCGTCCGGCCCTCCGCGGCCGCACGCCCCCGCGGCCGTCCCGGCGTGTTCCCGCAGGCGTTCCCGTGCGGGACCTTCGCCGCTTCGTGCCCGCGGCGCGGATGTGCCAGGATTCCGGGTATGCCCGGCACCCCACCCCCCGCCGACCCGCGCCCCGCCTCCGCTCTGGCCGTTCTGAGCGCGCTTCTGGACCGCTCCCTCGTGCAGATCGAGGACGCCACCGCCGACGCCCGGTTCCACGACCGCGAGACCGTCCGCACCACCGCGGACGTCTGGGACAACAACACCCACGCCCTCTTCGTCTCCGCGCTGGGCCGCACCCGCCGGGCCCGGGACCGGCGCGCCCGCCGGGCCCTGCGGTGGATGGCCGACCTCGGACCCGCGCGCCGGGCCTGGATGGCCGCGGGCGCCGCCGAGGCCGGGTATGACATCGAGGCGCTGCTGCCGCCCGCGCGGGAGGCCTCCGGCGACGCGGGTGCCGCGGCCGTCCCGGTGACCGGCGGCGTCACCGAAGAGCTGGCCGCCGAACACCGCCTGGACACCGCCACGGTCAGCACCCTGTCGGTGGAGCGCCGGGGCACCCGGCTGACCGCCAGGGTCGCCCTCGCGGCGGAGCGCACCCGCCCGGACCCGGCGGCAGAAGGGGCGGGGGAGGGCGAGGGTGCGGTCGAACTGGTCGTGCACCTGCCCGAGGTGGACGAGGTCCGCTTCGACACCCGCGACACCCCCGGTGCCCGCCTCTCCTGCGACCACTACGGGGTCACGGTGTCCTTCGGCGACGGGATGCTGCGCGGTCCCGCCGCCACGCTGGAGGTCCGCGAGGCCTTCGGGGGGATGCGCCTGCCGCCGGCCCGGCCGAGCCGGTCGCCCCAGCCCGAGCCCCCTCCCGAGCCCGCCCGAAGACGCGACCGGGACCGCGACGCGGGCCCCCTCACCGGGGAGGTCCACGGGCCCGCCGCCCGGGCCCTGCGCAACCTGCTCATCTGGACCATGGTCGAGATCCGCTCGTCCAGCCGCGACCCCCAGTGGACCAGGACTCCGGTGTCCGCCCTGTGCCGGGCCCTGAGCGGGGCGGGGACGGACATCGCCGCGGCCGCCGGGCACTTCACCCAGGGGCGGCGCGAACACGCCTTCCGCGAGCTGGCCCTGCTCTGGGTCCGCCGCGGCGGAGCGGAGACGGCCGCCCACTTCGTCCGGGCGCTGGACCGGGTGTTCCAGACCTCCGGCGTCGACGAACTACAGGAGGCCCGGCGGCTCGCCCGCGAACTGAACGGGCAGAACGGTCAGGACGGCCGGAACGGGAAGGACGTCCGGAACGGGCAGGACGGAGAGCAAGGGCGGGACGGCGCCTCGGCGCCGCGCACCGCCCCGAGGCGGGGGCCCGTGGACGTGCCCTCCGCCGCCGCCCTGCGCCTGGTCTCCTACACCGCCGAGCGGCCGTGGGAGGGAGGCACCCTGGGCTCCGACATCACCGTCCACCTGGCGGCCCCCGCCGACCCCGCCGATCCGGGGGAGCCCTGGCGGCTGCGGATCCTCCACGCGCACACGCCCGACCGGGTGCGGGTGTCCACCCCGGCGTTCCGCGGGACCCTGCGGCCCCGCACCATCGACGACCACGACGGCCGGGCCACCCTGGTCGCCGCGGACGGCGCCCTGGAGGTCCGGGGCAGCTGGCGCTGACCGGCGCGCCCGCCGCCGGGCCCCGGGCCCTGCCCGACGTGGGGAACACTCGGCGTCGGCCGGGGGGAGGCCGTCGAACGGAGGATCCTCGCCGCGGCCCGGTCCGTGCGGCCGTGCCCGGAGCCCCTGCGCGCGATGGCTCTTGCGGCCCGGCCCGTTGGGGGAGCCGGGGCGGGCGGCTGCCGTGTTTGGTCGGCCCCGGCCCCCTCCGGGTTCAGGGACGGGGGGCGAGCAGCCGGTGCGCCGCGTCCGCGACCGCCTCCTCCGCCCGGGCCGGGACCGTCCCGGCCTCCGCCAGGTGGCGGCGCACCAGGGCCAGGGGCAGATCCACGATCGCCGTCCGCACCCGCTCCAGGGCGGCGGCGGCCGGTTCCCCGGGGTCGCGCAGCCGCTCGGCGACCTCCACGACCGCCGTTCCCAGCCGGGCGTTCCCCCGGTCCCTCCGCTCCCGCTCGGCGGGCGGCCAGCGCTCCGCCTCGAAGTCGGCGTCCGAGTACAGCAGGACACGCGCCCGCTCCGGGGAGCTCCGGCACCAGGCGGGCACGTGCCGGGCCGCGCCGACGGCCGCCGCCAGCGCGTCCTCCGAGGCCAGGGCCTCAAGGAACCCCTCCTGGAAGTCGGCCAGCGCGCCCAGCCGCACGGCCGCCAGCAGCGCGGGCCGCCCCGGGAACCGGTGGTAGACCGAACCGCTGGGCGCACCCGCCTCCCGGGCCACGGCCGCCATGGCCACCGCCGCGGGCCCGCCCCGGGCCGCCAGCGCGGTGGCGGCGGCCACGAGGGTGTCGGAATCGAAGCGCGCGGGTCTTCCCATAGGGGCGACTGTATGATGGACTGGGTTTTAGAGAGAACCCTCTAAAACGATGGGAGTGCACCCCGATGCGCGTCCACAACCTGCACCGGCGCCACCTCGCGGCGTCCCCCGACCGGGTCGGTGCCCTGGTCGACGGGCTGGCCTCACCCGGCGACGCCCTCTGGCCCGCCGACCACTGGCCCGCCATGCGGCTGGACCGGCCCCTGGGGATCGGCGCCGCCGGCGGGCACGGCCCCGTCCGCTACACCGTCACCGACCACACGCCGGGGCGGCACGTGCGGTTCCGCTTCTCGGCCCCGCGCGGGTTCGACGGGTTCCACGAGTTCACCGTCGAACCCGGCGACGGCGGCACCGTGCTGCGCCACCTGCTGGCCATCCGGGCGCACGGCCCGGCCCTGCTCACCTGGCCCCTGGTGTTCCGGCCGCTGCACGACGCCCTGCTGGAGGACTGTCTGGACCGCGCCGAGCGCACCCTCACCGGCACCGTCCGCGCCCCCGCCCGGTGGAGCCCGTACGTCCGGCTGCTGCGCGCGGTGGCCGTACGCGCGGCCGCCGCGCGGGTGGGCCGGCGGCGCCGTAATCCCCTGGGCGCCGGGGCGACCCGTCCCTAAAATGGACGGCGGCGCGCCATCCACCCCCCTCAGGAGACCCGTGTCCCACCTGCCTCTGCTGTTCCTGGACGTCGACGGCCCCCTCAACCCGTTCCGTGCCTCGGGTCAGCGGCCCGACGGATACACCACCCACCACCTGCGCCCCCTGGGCTGGGCGGACACCCCCAAACCCCTGCGCGTGTGGCTGCGGCCCGACCACGGCGAACGCCTGCTCGCCCTGCCCTACACCCTGGTGTGGGCCACCACCTGGGAGTACGACGCCAACACGATGATCGGCCCCGTCATCGGCCTGCCCGAACTGCCGGTGGTGGAACTGCCGCACTGGTCCGAGGCCACCGGCGGGCTGTGCTTCAAGACCACCACCCTGGTCGAGTACGCCGACGGACGGCCCTTCGCCTGGGTCGACGACATGATCACCGACCACGACGTCGACTGGGTGCACCGCCACCACCCGTCCGCGGCCCTGCTGCACCGGGTGGACCCCCGGATCGGGCTGCTCGACGCCGACTTCCGGCAGCTGGACGAGTGGCCGCCCGCCCGCCTGGCCGCCGCCCTCCCCGAAGACGACTGACCCGGCGGGGCCGCTCTTTCGGCGGATGGACGAGTGGTCCCGCCCGTCTGGCCGCCGCCTTCCCCGAGGAGGGCGGACCCGGCGGGGCCGTCGGTGCGCTCTGCGGCGTGGGCCGGCCGTCGCCTTCTTCCTTCACGATGTGGGAACCGGTGGCCATGCTCCCGGGGATGAGTCCGTACTCCGCGGCCGCGCCCGCCCGGAACACGGGGCCTTCACTGTTCCCGACTGTTCCCGGAGCGGCGGTACCGCGGAATGGCCGGGGGCGTCCTGGCGGCGGGAAACGTCCCACCTCTACCCTGGGGTGATGCACGCCACCACGGGCAACGACGCCCCCACCATCACCATCCCCACCACGCACAACGGCCCCGACGGCTCCGGCAACGGCGGCTACAGCGCCGGACTCCTGGCCGCCCGCCTGACCGACGTCGGCGGCCCGGCCGTGCAGGTCACCCTGCGGGTCCCGCCGCCCCTGGGCCGTCCGCTGGCCGTCGAGGCGGAGCCCGGCGTGCCGCTGCGGCTCATCGACCCCGAGGCCGCCGACGCCAAGGCCCGGCTCATCGCCGAGGCCGAGACCGTCGCCGCCCCCGACGCCCCGGCGGTCCCCGGCGGGTTCGTGGACCCGGCCGCGGCCAAGGAGGCCGAGGGCCGGTTCGCGGGCCTGGACCTGCACCCCTTCCCCCGCTGCTATAGCTGCGGACCCGAACGCGCCGAGGGCGAGGGCCTGCGCCTGTTCGCCGGCCGGGTCCGTGCCGGTCAGGGCGCCGACGGGGTCGGCAACACCGTCGCCTGCACCTGGACGCCGCACCCCGCCCTGGACGACGGCACCGGCGTCGTCGGCCTGCCCGACGTGTGGGCCGCCCTGGACTGCCCCGGCGGCTGGTCCAGCGACGTGTCCGGCCGTCCCGCCGTCCTGGGCCGCATCACCGTTCAGACCCTGCGCGCACCCCGGGTCGGCGCCGAGCACGTGATCGTCGGATACCTGGACTCCGTCGAGGGCCGCAAGATCCGCACCGGCAGCGCCCTGTACGACGCCGACGGGCAGGTCCTCGCCCAGGCGTGGGCCACCTGGATCGCCCTGCGCGGCTGAGCCGGGTCGCGCCGGGGCCGGGCAGCGCGGACCCTGCGGCCCTCGTCGGCCCCGCCGGACCGCACGGCCCCGGCGGGGTCGCACGGCCCCGGGTTCCCGCCGGCCCGTACGGCCCCGGGCCCTCGCGGGACCGTCCCCGGCCCGGGCACCGGACCCCCGCACAACCTCTAAGCTCAAACGTTGTGGCCTACCAAGACCTGCGGCGGATCCCGATGACCGACAGCGACGACATCCCCGGCACGGCGCCCGTGGCGGACACCCTTCCCGCGCCCCGCCCCCGCGGCGGCCGGGGGAGCGGACGCGGGCGCGACCCCGAACGCCGCCGCGCCATCCTCGACGCCGCCGACCGGGTCATCCAGCGCGACGGCCCCGACGCCTCCATGCTCGCCATCGCCGCCGAGGCCGGGATCAGCAAACCCATCCTCTACCGGCACTTCGGTGACAAGAGCGGCCTGTACCGCGCGCTCGCCTCCCGCCACGTCGACCCCCTCATCGAGCGGATCCGCGACGAGCTGCACCAGCACGCCGAGTTCGAGGTGCGCGCCCGGGCCACCGTCGGCGCCTACCTGTCGATGATCTCCCAGAACCTCAACCTCTACCGCTTCCTCATGGACCGGGCCACCTCCGAGGACCAGCGCACCCGCAGCGACCTGGGCATGATGGTGCGCCGCATGGGCGAGGAACTGGCCGAGCTCATGGTCGGTGAGGGCCGCATCACCGGACGGTTGCGCGCCCAGATCACCGCGCACGCCGTCGTCGGCATGGTGCAGGCGGCGGGGGAGTGGTGGCTGGAGCACCCCGAGGTCGGCGAGGAGGAGATCATCGACCACCTCACCGCGGCGGTGGTCGGCGCCGTCCAGGGCAGCGCCGACCCGGCCTGACGTCCCGGATTTCGTGCCTTCCGAGGGCTCGGGCCGCCCTGTTCGAGGGGCGTGGACGGGGCCGTTAGCGGACCCGGTTCGGGAATCTCCCTTGACCTGGAGTGCACTCCAGGTCCCATGCTTTTCCCATGAAGGACTACTACACCCCCGGTGAGATCGCCGAGCGCTTCGACCTCACCCTCGACACGCTGCGCTACTACGAGAAGGCCGGGCTGCTGCGCCGGGTGGACCGGGCGCCCAGCGGCCACCGCCGCTACCGCACCGACGACGTGGAACTCCTCCACCTCATCCGCTGCCTGCGCGACACCGACATGCCCATCGCCCGCCTGCGCGAGTTCGCCGAACTCGTGCGTTCGGGGGACCACACCATCCCCGAACGCCTGGAGGTGCTCCAGGAGCACAAGAACCGGCTCGACGCCCGCATCGCCGAACTCGTCGACCGGCAGGGCGCCATCGAGCACAAGATCGACTACTACCTCGGCGTGCTCTCCGAGCGGGCCGTCGAGACCGCGCACACCCTCAAGGACGGCAACTGATGCGCCACACCGAGATCGGCGGGCGCAAGGTCAGCGCCCTGTGCCTGGGCGCCATGAAGTTCGGCAGCCAGACCGACGACGCCACGTCCGCGGCCCTGCTGGACCGGTTCATGGAGGCGGGCGGCACGTTCATCGACACCGCCGACTGCTACCAGTACTGGGTCGACGGCTTCGAGGGGTACGAGAGCGAGACCTTCCTGGGCCGCTGGCGGCGCGAGCGCGGCATCACCGACGAGGTCGTCATCGCCACCAAGGTCGGCGCCCTGCCCACCGTTCGCGGCGGCGGCCCCGAATCCTGGGAGGGACTGTCCGCCGACGCCGTCACCACCGCCGTCGAACGCAGCCGGCGGCTGCTGGGCGTGGACCGCATCGACCTGCTGTACACCCACAAGGAGGACCCGGACACGCCGCTGGAGGAGACGATGGCGGCCCTGTCCCGGCTCGTCGACGAGGGCAGGGTCGCGCAGCTGGGCATGAGCAACCACCGCACCTGGCGGCTGGAGCGAGCCCGGGCCGCGGCCCGGGCGCACGGGCACCGGGTGACCGCGCTCCAGTACCGGTACAGCTACCTCCAGCCCCGCCACGAGGTACAGCTGGAGTCCCTGGGGTTCACGCACGTCACCCCGGAACTGCTGGACTACGTGGACGCCGAGAACGCCGCCGGGCGCGACCTGGCCCTGATGGTGTACACCCCGCTGCTCGGCGGGGCCTACGCCCGGCCCGAACGCGCCGCCGACCTGGGGCCCGCCTACGACCACCCGGGCACCCGCAACCGGCTGGCCGCGCTCGACGAGGTCGCCCGCCAGACCGGCGCGACCCGCAACCAGGTGGTGCTGTCCTGGCTCATCGGCGGCGGGACCGTCCCCGTGATCGGGGTCAGCGGGACCGGGCAGCTCGACGAGGCGGTGGAGGCCGCCGACCTCGAACTCACCGCGGAGCAGCGCGAGGCCCTCGACGCCGCCCACTGACCGCGGCGCCGACCATGGAACCGCCCGGGCCCGTCCCGACGCACCGGGACGCGGCCGAACCCGCCGCTGTGCGGCCGAGTGTGCCGGGGTACGGCGGAACGGACGGCGGTGTGACGGGGCACGTCGGGGCACAGTGGAACGGACGGCGGTAGGGCCGAACGGACCGGGGCACGACCGAGCGTGTCGCGGCACGGCCGGAAGCGGACACGCGCCGCCGCCGAGTGCCGCGGTCGAGCCGCACCGCACCCGGATCCGGCGAGGTAGGACCAGGTCGGGCCAGGTGGGAGCGGCGACCCGGGGGTGACCGGAGACCCCCGGGACACGAGTGACGCCTGAGCAACCGCGGAACCGCGTCGTGCACATGTTCGCGAACACGGTTTTTACCGGCGTTTGACCGGATACCTTCCCTAGAGGCGGCGGTCGGATCCCACCGCCCAGGCGACCCGCGGGGAGGGGCACTTGCCCGACAGCACGTACCACCAGATCCACTTCGCCTGGGCCGAACCCACCCTGCTGGGGCGCGTCGGACCCGGGCCCGCCGCCTCCTCCTACACCGAGGCCGAACGCATCACCCTGCGCGCGTGGCGCAACCGCCTCCAGCCGGCCCTCACGGTCGACTACCGGGTGTGCTTGCCCGACCCGGCCGACCACCCCGAGACCCTGTGGGCGCGCGCCTACGACGACGGTCAGGCCGCGCTCGTCTACCGCTGGCCGGGGGATATCGGGTCCGCGCACGCCTGGGCCATCGTCGGCCCGGCCGAGGGGCTCACGCTGCCGCGCGTGCTGAGCCTGCACGAGAACCCCAACACCCGGCCGCACCGCACCCGCCCGCCCAAGCCGGGCTGGGAGGCGATGCCCGAGCTGGGAACGCCCGAACCCTGGGAGCGGTCGGCGGCGCCGGGCGCGGTGCGCGCCCGCGACCGCCGCGCGGCCGACCTCGCCGGCCCGGGCGGGGAGGAACTGCTGGCGCTGGGGGTCGCCGCGGCCCTGGAGCGGCCCGACCTGCCGGTGCGGGTGTTCCTGGACCCGGGGCGGGCGGACCTGTGGAACGCGGTGCAGCTGCGCTTCCTGTGGGGGCTGCACCGGAGCCTGTACGAGGTGCTGAGCCCGCGCGGGACGACGCCGGCGCCGGGCTGGGACTGGTCGCTGTCCACGTACGATCCGGTGCTGGAGGAGAGCGGGCAGCACATCGTCTTCGGGCCGCCGACACCTGCGGCGGGGCCGCTGCTGCGGATGCCGGGGGCGGAGTTCCGCGGGGTGGCCGAACGCCTGGTGGGCGTGCTGCGCGAGGAGGGCGGGGACGCGCTCGCGGGCCACCTCGCGGAGCGGGGGGTCCCGGACGCGCCGACCTTCGGGGAGCGCCGCGACCTCCTCGCCGACTGGCTCGACCCCCGCCCCTCGGCACCCCGCGCCGCCCGCCCGGCCGCTCCGGAGCCCGCCGCCGACCGGGTGTCCGCGGGCACGGCCGGTGGCGTGGGCGCCGCTGGGGACACCGCCGCCGACAGCGCCCAGACCGCCCCGCCGGAACCTTCTCGGGACGCACCCGCACGGCCGGTCGCCGCCGCCCGCCTCCGCCGCTTCATCACCGAAGCCACCCCCGGCCCCACACCCCCCGATGCCCCCGGCGGTCACACACGCCGCACAGACGCCGCCCCTACCGCCGACCGAAACCCCGAAGCCCCCACCCACCCCACTGATCCCGAGGACCACGTCGGTCACACGCGCCGCACAGGTACCGCCGCCCCGGCCGACTCCGCCGAAGGCCAGTTGGAGACCGGTGACGATCTGCCAGCGGCCGAGCCCTTCCCCGGGGACCCCACCGGCCCCGCCCGCCACGACGCCGAAGGCGCGGCGGAGGCGGATGACGACCTGCCGGTGGCCGAAGCCTTGCCGGTGGACCTCGGTGACCCCACCGGCCACCCGCGTCCCGCGGCCACCGAGGCTCCCAGCGGTCCCGCGCGTCTCACGGACGCCGCGGCTCCGGCCGACTCTGCCGCCGACCGGAACCCCGGCGACTCCACCCGCCCCGCTGACCTCGCGGATGCCAGCGCTCGCACGCGCTTCACGGATACCGCCCAAACCGACTCTGCGGGTGACCAGCGCTCGGGCAGCCCTACCGGCGCCATGGATCCCGTCGGTCACGCGGATACCGCGGGCCCGGTCACCCCTCCCGGTGACCGGAACCCCGGCGACCCCACGGATTCGGCAGCCCCCATCGGTTCCGCCGACCCTGGCGACCCCACCCACCCCACCGGGCGCGCGGAGCCCACCCACCTCAGTGACCCCAGCGGCGCGGGTGCCCCCACGGACCCCATGGGTCCCACCAGTGTCGGGGTCCCCACGGACTCCGTCCATCCCGGCGATGCCATGGGTGGCAGGGCGGCGGATTCCCACATCACCGGCGGCAGCGGTGGAGGCGG
This sequence comes from Nocardiopsis protaetiae, assembly GCF_045446735.1. Taxonomy (NCBI): domain Bacteria; kingdom Bacillati; phylum Actinomycetota; class Actinomycetes; order Streptosporangiales; family Nocardiopsidaceae; genus Nocardiopsis; species Nocardiopsis protaetiae. The sequence continues at coordinate 12,707 of NZ_JBJJBV010000108.1, read as the reverse complement.
CCCCACCGACCCCCGGAGTTCCGCCGACTCCACGGGCGGCGACGGTTCGGCTTTCCGTTCTGACGGCGGCACTGGCGCGATCGACCCCAGCGGTGGCGGGGAACCCGTCGGTGCTGGGGATGATCTGCCGCGGGCCGAGCCCTTCCCGGCGGACCCCACCGGCTTCGGCCGTCGGGACGGCGAAGGGGCGGAGGAGGCGGAGGACGACCTGCCGGTGGCTGAACCGCTCCCCGCGAGCTCGGACACGTCGGTCGGGGCCCGGCCTGTTCGTTCTGTCGCCGGTGGGGACCCCTCGGAGGACGACCTACCGGTGGCCGAGCGGCTCCCCGTGGGCTCGGGTGTGCCCGTCGAGGACCCCGCGGACGACGACCTGCCCGAGGCCGAATCGCTTCCCGGGGACACCGGGGGCGGCTCCGCTCCCCCCTCCCCTCCTTTCCCGGACGCCTCCCGGGCCAGAGACCTCCCCGCCCGGGCCTGGGCGGTCCAGGAGGCCGCCGCCGAAGCCGCCTCCTCGCTGCCCGAGGTCGAACCGCCCGGCACCGATGAGACCGGCCCACAGGCTCCTCCCGAACCCGCGGTCCCCAGCGGCCGGGCCGCCGTGGAGCCGCCGGAGACCGAACCAGAGGAACCCCTGTGGCCCGGCGCCCCCACCGCCGGGGACGGCGAGGACCCCGACGAGGCGCTGTGGCCGTCCGCGGCCGCCCACGACCCCGACGACCGGCAGCGCCCCCGCATCTTCGACGCCCCCGAACCCCGCAGGCCGCGCATCGCCCCCGCCGCCGACCCCGAACCCCCGCGGGAGGAGGAGCCCCCCGCCCGGCGTTCCCCCTCGCCCATCCGCACCGGCCTCTTCCGCAAGCGGACCACCCGCCGTGACACCCCCGTCGGCGGCACCCCCCGCGCCGCGGAGCCGGACCCGCCGCGTTCCGACGGCCGGGTGCGCGCGCTCGCCGAGGGCGCCTTCGGCGGCCGCCCCACCCGGTCGACCCCCCAGCCGCCCGACCCCGAGGAGTTCCCGCCCGCCGCCGAACGCACCCCCGACGAGGCGCCGCCCCTCTTCTCCGACCCCGACTCCGACCCGGAACCCACCGCCGCCCCCGACTACGCCGCCGAGACCGCCCCCGAACCCTCCGAGCACGTCGACCCCGGCGACAACTGGCCCACCCAGTACGCCGACCTCCCCCTGGCCCGCCTGGAGCGCTGGCTCACCAAGTACGGCCCCGAGGAGGCCCGCGTCGACCTCGTCGACGCCCGCGCCGCCGTGCGCGCCGAACGCTCCGAGCTCCAGCGGGTACGCGACGAACGCGACCACTACCACGCCGAACTCCAGGACTCCCGCCGCGAGGTCGCCCGCCTGGACCGTTCCTGGATCGACCGCGAGGACGATGAGGAACTCCGCGCCACCGGGCCCCGGCGGCGCCGCTGGCCCGCCAGGGTCCTGGTGGTGCTGCTCCTGTTCGCCTTCCTCGCCACCGGTCTGGAGGCCGGGGCCCGCTTCGGCGTCGGCGCCCTCGACCTCCTCGGCCCGCTCACCGGTGCCCCCTGGTGGCCGCGCTGATCCCGGCCGGAGGCCTGCCCGCGTTCGGCCCCGGCCCCGATGAGCCGCGGGCCGGCGGCCCGTCCGGATCGGCGGGCTCCGCCGCGTCCGTCACCGCGCCCCGTCCGACCACGGCGGGCCTCCCGCCTCCCGCCTCCTGTCCCGCGGCCGGACCCGGCTCCGACTGTGACCTTCCGCGGTGTTGCGCCGCCCGCACCGGGAGCGGCGCGGCGGGGTGACGCCCGCTCCTAACCTGGAGGGATGACAGGAACACCGCCGGTCCCCGCCGCCCTCCCGCAGCCGCTGCTGGAGGCCGTCCACGCCCTTCCCCTGCCCGAGCACCGGCGCGCCGCCCTCGCCGCGGCGACGGACGCGCACCTCCTCCTCGACGCGGCCGTGGACCTGGGCGACACCGACCCCGACGGCGCCCGCGCCCTGCTGGACGCCCTGCGCGCCCACGCCCCGCAGGAGGCGCACCGCCAGTACGCCACCCACGCCCTGGCCGCCCTCCTGCGCCGCCGGGGCGACGCGGACACGGCCGACCGGCTCATCACCGACCTCCTCGACTCCGGCCGCCTGGACCGGGTCCTCGCCCTCCTCCTCGCCGAGGAGTTCGCCGCCGACGGCGCCCTCGAACGCGCCCTGAACTGCTACAACATCGCCTGTCGCAGCATCCTGTCCGGCCCGGCCGAGACCGTCGCCGACCTCAACCGCATCGGCCTGCTGCCCCTCCTGGGTCGGGCCGCGGTCCGCGAACGCCTCGGCCTCACCCCCGACGGCCACGACCTGGCCGCCCGCGAGGCCGACCGCCACCTGCCGGACGCGGCCGCCGAACTCCGTCGCCTGGCGGGTGACCCCGCCGCCCCGGACCTGCCCTTCCCGGAGACCTTCCCCGAGGGTTTCCCAGAGGCCTTCTCCGGCGGCTCCGGCGGGTTCCCCGAGGACACCGGTGCCGCCCGCTCCATCCCGGAGACCGTGCGCGAGAACCACGCCTTCTTCCCCCACCCCGCCCTGGACGAAGCCCGCGAACGCGGCCTGCTGCCCGCCGCCGATGCCGCCGCAACAGCCGCCTCCGGTGCCGACGCCGCCGACCCGGCCGCCCACCACCACACCATCGAGCGCACCCTGCGCGCCCAGGCCCGCGGCTTCCCCGACGTCCACCTGGGCACGATCGCGGTCACCCCGGCCGAGGTCGCGGACTTCGCCGCCGAACACGGCCTCGACCCTGCCGACCCGGGCACCCTGCGCGCCTGGGTCTCGGCCGTCCCGGCCCCGGACTCCCCACAGGTCGCGCCCTGGCCGCCCGAGCGCAACCAGCCCTGCTGGTGCGGTTCCGGCCGCAAGTACAAGAAGTGCTGCGGTTCCGCCTCCCTGCGCTGACCCCTCCCTCCCGGGGCCCGGGCCGACCCGGGCCCCGGGGGCCGCCGCCCAAGTTCGCGCGCAATCCCGGAACCCGGAGCCCGGCCCGGGGCCAGAGGGCTGCCGCCCGCGTTCGTGTGTAATCCCGGAACCCCCTCGGAACCCCGGAACCCGGAGCCCGGCCCGGGCATCGAACCGTCGTCCCACCGCGACGACCCGGAAATGAGGTGGCGCCCGTGTTCGGAATCCTGCGCCCCTGCCGCCACACCCTGCCCGACGGACTGGCCGACGAGTGGATGGCCCACATGTGCGGGCTGTGCCTGGCCCTGCGGGACGACCACGGCCAGGCCTCCCGGATCGCCACCAACTACGACGGCCTCGTCATCTCCGTCCTCACCGCCGCCCAGGCCCCCGAACAGGCCGGGACCCGGCAGGCCGGGCGCTGCCCGCTGCGCGGCATGCGCGGGGCACGGGCCGCCGACGGCGCGGGCGCCCACCTGGCCGCTGCGGTGTCCCTGATGCTGGCCTCCGCCAAGATCACCGACCACATCGAGGACGGCGACGGCCTCTACGCCCGCCGCGGGGTGCGCGCCCTGGCGGGCCGGGTGGCCGAACGCTGGCGGCGCGGCGCCACCGCCTCGGGCGACGGGCTGGGCCTGGACGGCTCCGCCCTCCTCGCGGTCATCGACCGCCAGCGCGAACTCGAACTCTCGGCCGGGCCCGGTACCGACGTCCTCACCGTCACCGCCCCCACCGAGGCGGCCACCGGCGAGGCGTTCGCGCACACGGCGGTCCTGGCGGGCCGCCCGGCCAACGCCGAACCGCTGCGCGAGGCGGGGCGCCTCTTCGGCCGCATCGCCCACCTGCTCGACGCCGTCGAGGATCTGGAGGAGGACCGGGAGCGCGGCGCCTGGAACCCGCTCACCGCCACCGGCACCGGCCTGGACCGGGCCCGCGAACTGTGCGACGGCGCGGTGCTGGGCGTTCGGCTGGCCCTGGCGGAGACCGGTTTCACCGACGACCGCCTGGTCCGCGCCCTGCTGGTGCGCGAGCTCGGGCGTTCCGTCGACCGCACCTTCTCCCAGGCGGGGCACTACCCGCCCGGCCACGGTCACGGTCACCCGCACGGTCACCCGGACCACGACCACAGGCGCCGCCGCGGCAACGGGGGCGCTTCCAGCGGCGGATACGACTCACCCTCGTTCGGCGCAGGTGACCACGGCGCCCACGGTGGCCACAGCGGTCACAACGACGGCAATGGCGGCAACGACAAGGGCGGCGGCTGCTGCGAGACCTGCGCCTGCGACACCCCGAAACTGCACCACCCGCCCCGCAGCCGGGGCCCCATCGCGGGCTGCGCGGTGGCACTGTTCATGTGCGCCACCTGCCAGCCCTGCTGCCGCGACCCCCACCCGGGCCCCTGGTCGGGCAAGCGGCGCGAGGCCTGGTGCAACGGGTGCGACTGCTGCCCGGACTGCAATTGCAACTGGGACTGTGACTGCTGCTGTTGCTGCGATTGACCGCCCGCGCCGCAACACCGGCCTCCGCCGGAGCACCGGCCCCGCCGGGACGTCAGCGCACACCGGTGCGTCGGCGAGGGCCGGAACACCGGCGCACATCACAACACCGGCCTCCGCCGGAGCACCGGCCCCGCCGGGACATCAGCGCACACCGGGGCGTCCGCGGGGGGCCACAACACCAACGGCCTTAACACCGACGGTCGTCCCCCACTGAAGCACGCCCCGGGCGGACGGGGGAGACCGGAGCGTTCGTGCCCGTCATCCTTGACGGGCACGAGCCTTGTCGGCCGCCTGCCGCGCCGCCGTCGCGACCTCCGCGTTCGGATGCAGGCGGCCCAGCGCCTCCAGCACCGGCAGGGCCGCCGGGTGGTCGACCCGCCACACTCGCTCCTTCCCGGAGAGGAGGACCTCGCCCAGGGCGTCCGGCTCCTCCCCGGCCCCGGGGCCGAGCAGTTCCCCGAAGTGCTCCTCACCCAGGGCGAGCAGCCCGGACACCGTGTCGATCGTCCACCAGGGGCCGTACTCGGTGAGCAGGTGCAGGTGTTCCTCGGGGGAGGTCCCGGGCAGGGTCATCAGGGCCCCGGCCGCCAGCCCGGCCACCTCGGAGATCCCGGACCGGAGCAGGGTGCGCAGCTCCGGCGCGGCCGCGTCGCCCACCGAGGTCAGCACCGACACCCCGATGGTGCGGCGCAGCGCCCCCAGCGGCCCGGGGTCCGTGGCGGCCGCCGCGATCTCCCGGACGGCCTCGGCGGCGGTCCGCCCGGCCAGCCACGGCGCGATCTCCGCGTCGTGCCACCGCAGGGGGAGTGTGCTCAGCCGGTCGAGGAAACCGGCGGTCCCGTTGGCGGGGGACCCGTCCCCGAGGCCCCCGATACCGAAGTCCCCGTTCCCGGAGACCCCGTCCCCGAAGCCCTCGACGGCGGCGGCCGCCTCGGAACGCGGCGCGGGCACCGCGCCCGCAGAACCCGCGGAGACCGACCCCCCGCACGCTGCGTCCTCGGGGAACAGCAGCCGGGCTCCGTGGCGCCCCAGCTCGGTGAGCACCACCGCACCCCCCACCGGCTCGGTCGACGTCGTCTCCTGGGCCCCGGGCCACAGCGGCAGGGGCGAGCGCCCGCGGCCGAGCCGGTGCGGGACCAGCAGCCCGGCGGGGGAGGCCCCGACCAGCCGGACCGCCCCGGCCCGGGCCAGCCGCACCACACCGGCGTACATCGCCTCGACCACCGCGGCGCGGGCCGACGGCTCCGGCTCCGACGGGTACCGGCCGCGGCGCAGGAGCCGCGCCTCGTCGACCAGCTCCATCAGCGGGACCGCGGTGCCCTCGGGCACCTCCCGCAGAACGCGCAGGGCCGTCGGCAGCACCTCGTTGCCGTCGACCTCCCGGCCGGGGATCTCGTCGCCCTCGACGGCCGACAGGAACAGGGCCTCCCACACGGCCAGGAGCCCGTCGGGGTCCGCGTCCACGAACCCGGTGGAGGGGCGTGCGATCCCGGACTCCACCTCGATGAGCTCCAGCTCCACCGCCGCACGCCACAGCGCGGCGAACTCGGGCAGGTCCCGGGCGTCGCCCAGCCGCCGCAGCTGTTCGGCGCGGTCGGCGGCGGCCGCCTCGGTGAGCGCGGGCCACAGCCCCAGCTCCGCCACCGCGGCGCGCACGTCGTCGGCGCCGAGCGTCCCGGCCGAGGTCAGCGGTGTGCCGGGGGAGACCCATCGGGCCAGGTCCAGCAGGTCACGCAGGGGAACGGTCCGCGCCGCGGCCTCGATCGGCCCGGCCTCCCCGGGCAGCGCGAACGCGGCGCGGCCGCCCATGCCCCACCCCGACATCGGCAGGGACTCCTCCAGGCCGCCGTACCCGCGCTCGAACACCACGGCCCGTGCCGCACAGTCCCCGACGCCTTCGTTTGCGTCCCCGGCGGGTTCCACCACCTCGGACCGCCCGCCCTCCGGGACGACCCGCGACGGGACCGGCCGCCCGCCGTCCGTACCCGAGCACACCATGTCCGCCCCCCGTTCTCGTCGCACCGTCCGCGACGAACACTTCACCGCCTGCAACGATCACCGTTCTATCGTCCACAGGCCCGCGGCGTGGGCGGTTTCGTGCAATCAGAACGCACTTCCCGCAACGGCCCGCCCCTATCCCGCCCCCACCCCCGAAAACAACCCGCCCCCACCCCTGCCCCCGGGCCGAAACCCCCTCCCGCCGCCCCCGGCCCACCCGCCGGGTGACAGCCGAGATCCCACCCACCGGACGTCCGAATCCCCACCCCACCCCCGCCGCGCCCGGAGTTGTCCACAGCCCGGACGAATCCCCGGCACGCCGACCGCCGCGGCCCTACCGTGCGGAATATGAACCCCGAAGGATCCTCGAACCGACCCGACACCCCGACCCTCGTGCCCCTCCTGGCCGCCGTGGCCGCGGTCGGCCTGCCCACCTCCGATCTCGCCGCGCTCCGACGCGACCCCGACCGCGCAGGGCACCTCCTCCTGGAGGCCGCCGAACGATGCGCGCAGGCCGGGCACCGCGACCGCTCCCGGCACCTCCTCGAAGCGCTCCGGTCCCACCCGCCCGACCCGGAGTCCGCCCGGTACGCCACCGCGCTCCTCGTCGCCCTGCACCGTGAGGGAGGCGAGCCGGCCCGGTCCGCCGAGCTCCTCCGCGCCCTCCTGGACGACCCCCGCCTCTCCCCTGGCCCGGCCCTGCTGATCGCCGGAGAGCTCAAGGAACTCGGCTCCGACGATGCGGCGCTGCGCTGCTACAACCTCGCCGCCCGCCACCTGCTCGCCCGCCCCGCCGAGGAGGTCGACGACCTCCACCCCGTCGAACTGGCGGCCCTGTGCGGCCGCGCCGAAATGCGCGAACGCCTCGGCCTGCCCGAGGACGACCACGACCACATCGCCCGCACCGCCATCGAAGCCCTGCTCGACGTCCTCGCCGAAGACGATTCCGCTTCCTTCCACGTCCGACCGGTCTTCCCCCGCGATTCCCTCCCCGAGGCGGTACGCCTGGGCCTGCTCCCCGCCGACACGACCGAGACCGACCACTGCACCGCGGTCGAACGCATCCTCCGCGAAGCGGAGCGCACCGACCCCGACGCCCGGCTCTTCACGGTCCTCGTCGACACCGACGAGATCGCGGCCTTCGCACGCGGCCACCCGGACCTGACCGGCGACGACCTCCTCAAAACCTGGGTCGACGAAGCCCTCCCCGCCGATTCCCCACGCCCCTCACCCTGGCCGCCCGGCCGCAACGAACCCTGCTGGTGCGGCTCCACCCGCAAGTACAAGAAGTGCTGCGGCACCCCTCAACGCCGCAAAGAGAGGTGAAGAGTGTCATCCGAGGTTTCTTCCCACCGCGCACGAGGGGCGGGCGCCGGTCCCGATCGGGCCGGGGCGGCGATGCGCGGACCGTCTTCGCCGAAACGGCCGTCCACGACGGGGCATCGCCGCTACCGTCGGAGCCATGAGCAACGGACCCCTTCCCGCCTCGTTCCACGGTGTGATCGCCCCGCCTCTGTGGGAGACGATCCGGGGGTTGGACCTGCCCGAGGAGTTCCTGGCCGACCTGCGGGAGTTCCCCGCCGAAGCCGCGGAGAACCTCCTCGACATGGCGGAGTACCTGGCCCACTCCGATCGGCCGGACCTGTCCCGCCGCCTCCTGGAGGCGGTCCGCGCCCATCCCCCCACCCGGGAGAGCGGCCAGTACGCCGCCTTCTCGCTGTCCGAACGGTTCCGGAAGGAAGGCGATACCGAGCAGGCCGACACGCTCGCCGCTACCCTGGCCGACGACCCGGCGCTCACCCCCGGCCCCGCACACATGCTCGCCGAACTGTTCGAGGAGACGGGCGACCTCGAACGCGCGCTGCGCTGCTTCAACATCGCCTGCCGCGACGCGCTCGCCCGCCCCGCCGAAGACCTGGCGCCCCAGAACATGCTGGACTCGATGGTCCTCCGGGGACGCGCCCGAGTGCGTCGGCTGCTGGGCCTGTCCGAGGACGACCACGACCGGGCCGCCCAAGCCTCCCCCGATGACATCTCCGGGCTGTTGGACCCGTTCGGAGAGCCCGATGACGAGGACCTCGACGACGACACCCTCCTGCGGGTCGAAGGCGTCCGTCCGGTCTTCTCCCGCGCCTGCCTGCACCGCGCCCGTGAGCTGGGACTGGTCGACGCCGACACCTCCGACACCGAGCACTGCACGAACGCCGAACGCGAACTCCGCGAGGTCAGGCGTACCCGCCCCGACGTCCTCCTCGCCACGGTCCTCGTCGACGCCGATGAGATCGCGGCCTTCGCCCGGCGACACCCGGACCTGACCGGCACCGACCTGATGGAGGCCTGGACGGAGCAGGTCCTCCCCGCCGACTCCGCGCGCCCGTCACCCTGGCCGCCCGGCCGCAACGAACCCTGCTGGTGCGGCTCCGCCCGCAAGTACAAGAAGTGCTGCGGCTCCCCGAACCTTCGTTGATCCGCCCACCCTGACCCGCCTGTCCGGCCCGGGAGCCGTCCCCGGTCGAGCTCGGCCGCGAACCGCCGCCTGCGCCGGTGCCCGGTCCGCGCCCCTCGTTCCCCACGGCCCCCACGGCGTGTCCAGCCGGAGACCGGGGTGTGGGAGGTGCCACCGCCACCGGGCCGCCGGCGACGCGCCCTACCCGGTCCGTTCCGTCGAAGGCCCCCGTCACACCCGGGGGGACCCACCCGTCGCCTCCGGTTCACCTTCACCTTCACCAGGAGCGGGTACCATCCGCCGGACCACCACCCCCAGGACCTGTTCCCCCGGGCAGGGCCCGTGGGAGCGGGAGTCCGAACTCAGCACGTTGTCGCCCAGCAGCGCCACATGCCCCGGCGGGCACGTCCCCCGGAGGCCGACCTCCACCGGGTACCGGTCGCCGCCCACGGCCACCACCCGCTTGATGTACCACCCCCGGCCGGTGACCCTCCCGTCCAGCGGGGCCGCCCCTCGCCAACCGGTCACCGGGTCGGGCTCGCCCACGACCACCACATCGTCCGTCGCCAGGCCGGACAGGCCGCGGCGGACCAGCACCCGGTCTCCGGGCCGGTAGGTCGGTGCCATGCTCATCCCCCGCACGGTGACCACCACATAGCGGCGGTGCAGCCACCACGCCGCCGCCCCCAGGGCGGCGGGCACCAGCACCACCAGGCCCAGCACCACCAGACCAGGCACCGCACCCGGGATCACGCCATCACCTCGTCCGGTTCCGCGGGCGGGGCACCGGGTACCTCGCCGCCGGTGTACCCCTCGGCCTGGAGGGAGAACAACCGGGCGTACTCCCCGCCCCTGCCCATCAGCTCCCCGTGGTCGCCCCGCTCGGTGATCACCCCGTCCTGCAGCACCACGATCCGGTCCGCGCCGCGCACCGCACCCAGCCGGTGGGAGATCATCACCGTCGCGGCCCCCGCGCGCAGCGTCCGCAGCTGGTCCTGCAGCCTCCGCTCGGCCTCCGGGTCCAGCCCCGAGGTCGGTTCGTCCACGATCAGCAGGTCCCGTCCCCGCCGCATCATCGACCGGGCGATCGCGAGCTTCTGCCACTGGCCGCCGGACAGGGTCGTTCCCGACGCCGAGTCCTCCTCCCCGTCCTCCGACTGGTAGAAGACGCGGGAGAGCACCGTGTCGTACCCGTGCGGCATCTCCTCGATGAACCCGTCCGCCCCGGCCGTCCGCGCGGCCTCGCGGACCCGGCCGCCGTCGTCCCTGTCCTCCAGGGCCCCGAGCGCGATGTTCTCCCGCACGGGCAGTTCATACGACATGAAGTCCTGGAAGACCGCACTCATCCGGTTCCGCAGCGCCTCCAGGTTCACTTCGCGTATATCCGTCCCGTCCCACAGCACCCGGCCCCGGGTCGGGTCGTACATGCGGCACAGGATCTTGACCAGAGTGCTCTTGCCGGCGCCGTTGAGCCCCACCAGCGCCAGCGACCCCTTGGCGGGGATGGTCAGCGACACCCCCTTGAGCACCCACGGCCCGTCGTCGGTGTACCGGAACCACACGTCCTCCACCTCGATCCCCTCACGTAGTCGGGTGAGGGGACGCGGATCGGCCGGAACCGGAAGGTCCGAGGGGGTGGAGACCACGTCCTGGTAGTGGCCCATCAGCAGCAGGGCCTGGTAGGCGCCGGTCAGGCTCCCGACGATGCCGCCCAGGGACGACTGGACCCCAGCGACCGCCGCGATGAACGCCGACACGTCACCGATCGTGAACTCCCCGCGCAACGCGCCCGCCACCATCCACACCAGGCCTCCCGCGGACACCAGCGCGCCCAGCAGGGCCAGGGGCCCGTGGGTGAGGACCATTTTGCGGTCCAGGCGCTCCTCGGCCTCGTTGATCCGGAGCAGCTCACCGCGCATCCGCCCCAGCAGGAACCCCCCGGCGCTGAACAGGCGGGTCTCCTTGATCGCCGCCGGGTCCAGCATCAGCTGCTGGTAGAACAGCTGTCGGCGCATGCGCGGACTCATCCGCCACAGCATCCCGGCCCGCTCGCGGTCGAGCATCATCTGCACGAACAGCATCGGCAGGGCGGACACGACCGTGATCGCGGTGATCACGGGGCTGATGGTCAGGAGGATACCGAGGAAGCCCGTGATCGTCAGGGCCCAGCGCACGGTTCCGAACAGCGACCCGAGGATCTCCTCCGGAGCGGTGGTCGCCGACGTCTGCGCCATCCGCAACCGGTCCAGGAAAGCCGGGTCCTCGAACCGGCGCAGCCCCGCGATCCGGTTGACCGCGCCGTACAGGCGCTGCTGCACGAGCAGCGCCACCGCACGCTTCAGACGTGAGCTCAGGTAGGTCAGCACGTACTCGGACAACGCGGAGACCAGGGTGAACACCCCGAGGAAAACCACGAGCAGCAGGGGCGCCTCCACCAGCGGCCCGGGGACGCCCTCGGCCCCGTCACCGGTCTGGAGGATGTCCAGGAGCCACTTGGTGACGAGGGTGGCCCCGGCGGGCAGGACGCCGGCCACCACCGTCAGGGCGGAGTACAGGGCCAGCGACCAGGGGGCCGCCCGCCAGGCGATCTCCAGCGAGCGGAGGGCCCGCACACACGCGGTGCGCGGGCCCATCCCGTCCCGGGGGGCGGACTCGTGCGGGTCCGAGGACATCAGGCCTCCAGGAAGGCGGCCGCGACGCTCTTGACCTCCACGCCGGAGCGCACCACCACACCGTCGGCGTCGGCGAGGATGATGGCGGGGATGCCGCCGGGTGAGAACGCCAGGCCCACCTCGTCGCCGAGGCTCTGCATGACTATGGTGGTGTGCCCCTCCAGGACGGAGGTGTAGGCGTCCGCGTCGGCTTCGGGGTCCTCGTGCCCCACGAACGCGATGACCTGCTCGGGAGACAGGCCCGCGTCCTTCGCGAAGTCCACCAGGGGCTGGAGCTGCTTCTTGCAGCTGCCGCAGCTGGTGTCGAAGAACGCGTACACCGCCCGGTCGCCGAGCCGCTCCTTGGCGGAGATCTCGACCCCGTCCCTGGTCGTGGCGGTGAACTCCGGGACGGCCCGACCGGCCGGGACCTCCTCCAGGTCCGGGAACACGGGGAACGCCCCTCCCGGCCCCGGGTTCTCCGAGTGGCGCAGGCGGCGCACCAGCGCCAGGGTCAGCACCAGGTTGAACAGCGTGAGAGCGGTCAGGACCACGACCGCCGCGATGAGGATTCCCATCACGTTCTCCAGGTTCTATGCGTGGGGGAGGGGCGCGGACGGCGTGCCGCCCGCGCCGGGACTGAAGAGGTCGACGAGGTCGTCGAAGTAGAACGCCACCGCCGTGACCGCGACGGCGGCCGCCAGCGCCACGGCCGCCCCGCCCAGAGTCGGGAGCTCGGGCCCGAGCACGAGGGAGCACCCCAGGCCGGTGGCGGCGAGCACGGTCAGCGCGGCGTTGCGCCACACGTGCGGCCATCCCAGCGCGGATTCGGCCTTGCCGAAGCACGAGCACGTGACGGCCCTCTCCGCGCGCACGGAGTACAGGGCGAGCAGGGCGAACGCCGCGAACAGGACGGTGGCCGCGACCAGGGCCGGCACCCGCGCCCACGCCCCGGCCAGCAGGGTGACACCCACGAGCAGCTCGACCGCGACGTGTGTGTGGGAGGCGGCACGGGCGGGGAAGCGCGGAGAACGAAGGCGTTCGGCCAGGTCCTCCCAGGTCCGGAGGTTGGCCTCACCGCGGATCTTGGACAGCCCGGAGGTGAGGAGGATCCCGGCGGCCGCGGTCTGCAGGAAGAACGTGGTGAGTACGAGCAAGGGGGTCCGCTTCACAGGTCACGGGAGATCGGGGGGAGG
>NZ_JBJJBV010000107.1:0-20050 GCF_045446735.1 Nocardiopsis protaetiae | reverse complement strand
ACACGTCAGGTCAGACGGTCACCTCGGCTTCTTTCTCCAACAGGGCGACGAACTCCGTGATCGCATTGGCCGGAATTCGGCGGGCGCGGCCGACCTTGACGAAGCGCAGGCGTCCGGCACTCATCTGCTCGTAGAGTTCGGCGCGGCTCAGCCGGAGGACCTCCGTCGCGTCCTCAACGGTGTAAAGCGCTTGGGGGAGACGCTGGGCAGGGATCGCGTGCTCGGTCATGATGGATGTGCTCCTCTCGAAGGAGTGCGGTTCCGGCGGTGTGCTTGGCGGCTATGCGCCGGGGCCGCTTCTGCGCTCTCAGCGGTGTGTGGGTTAAAGGGACTCGATGAACACGCCGACGGAGTCGGCGGCGGTCATCAGCCCCCCGAACGCGCCGGAGACGATTCCGGCGGCGGTCTCGGGGCTCTGAACCACGAAGATCACGACGATGACCGTGACGACGGCGGGCCAGATCTTCTTGGGCTGCATGGGGATCACTCAAGGGCTCCTTACGTGGGTCGGGGCTGGGGTGAGTCGGACAGTCGGACACTGGGGTGTTGGGGGTGTCCTAGTCGTTTTCGCTGGTCAGAAGATCAATCGGACAGTCGGACACCGGGGACACCTCCGGTGAGCGGGCGGCGTGGTAGCGGCCGGAGGCGTCCTTGGTGAGCTGTCCGGCCTCACTCATGCGCGAACAGGTCCGGCGGACGGTGCCGGGATCGATGTCCGGCAGGCCCTCGACAACGTCCTTGGGGCGGGCGCCGGGGTGCTCGCGCACGTAGCGCAGCACGGCGGCGCGGGTGTCGCCCACGGTGTGCTCGGCGGCCGGTCCTTCGAGCAGTTCCCACGCGCCGCGGTCGGCGTGGAACTTGAGTGCCTTCTCGTCCTCGTCCACGTCGCGGCCGGTGACGTGCAAGATGCCGTCGGCTTGGCCGCGGGCCCTTTTGAGCACGAGGGTGGCGTCGGCGGCCCCGGCGAGTCCGTTGGTGCCGGAGACCTCCGCCAGGAAGTCGTCACTTCCCGCCTTGCGGACGTGGTGCACCAGGACGACGCAGATCCCGTAGGCGTCGGCGAGCTTCTTGGCGTGGCCCACCGCGGCGTAGTCGGCGTCATAGGCCGACGCGCCGGGGGCGGAGGTTCCGCGGACCTTGGCGAACACGTCGATGACGACCATGCGGGCGTCGGTGTTGCGGTCCAACCAGGACGCGATGTGTTGGGCCCCTCCCTGGGGCAGGGGCGGGCACTGGGTTGCCAGGGTCAGCCCGGCGGGTGCGGGGCGCCCGGCGAGGATCTTGCCCATGCGGTTCTGCAACCGGCGCGGGGTGTCCTCCAACGCGAGGTAGAGCACCGGTCCGGCCTGGACGGGGACGTTCTCCAAGGCGGTGCCTCCGGCGGCCACGGACAGCCCGAGTCCGAGGGAGAGCCAGGACTTGCCGACCTTGGGCGGTCCGGCCAGCAGGTTGACGCCTTCGCACAGCAGCCCGGGGACGGCCCAGCGGGGTTCGGGGAACTCGGCGGCCATGAGTTCGGCGGCGGTCCATGCGGTGCGGCGGCGCTGCTTCGCGGCCTCTTCTTGTTCGGTGGGCGGGACCGGCGGGACGGTGTGCAGGTGTTGGGGTTCCAACGGGTTGGCGGTGTTCATGCGGCAGCGACCTTCCGGGGTCGGTGGGCCCCGGCTCGCAGGCCGGAGGCGATCGTTTTCGGGATCTCGCGCGGGCTCTGCCCGACCCGGGCGGCGGCCTCGAACAGCCACGCGGTCACCTGCGCTTCGGTGAGTTCGCCCCCGGCCACGAGTTGCCCGAGGGCGATCGAGGCGGTGTACAGGGCGTTGTTGCGTTCCTTGGGCGGTGCGTCGGTGATCCGGGAGAGTTCGGCTTCGACGGCGGAGCGCAGGTAGGCGGTGCGCCGGTCGGTGGCCACCGGCACCCGCACCGGACGTTGCGGCGGCAGAGGCGCGGGCTTGAGCAGGGTGGCCAACCAGGCTGGGAGCGGCGCCGCGGGGTCCCGGTTGAGGTGGGTGTAGGAGCCGGTGCCGACGCGGGAGCCGGGGCCGACGACGTAGCCGCCGTGGGCGCGGGTGTCGATCAGCCACCCGAGGCCGGACCCCTTGTCGCCGCTGGTGTTGGTGAGCCGCTCCCCGGCCGGGTGGGTGAAGTACAGGTGCAGGCCGCCCCGGCGGGTGCGCACGGTGAAGGTGTCCAGCGGCAGCGGCTGCCCGGCGCGTTCGGCCACGACGGCGAACACGTCGGCCCCATCACGTACCCCGGGCAGCGCCCACCGCGGCGGCGGGGTCTGGCCGGGTTTGGGCATGTCCAGGTCGATCACCACCAGGCCGCTGGGGCCGGTGGCGATGCCGTAGTTCGCCGCGGGCCAGCGCTGCCACCAGGCGCGGATGCGGTCGGGGTTGGTGGTGGCGGCCTGTTCCCAGCGGCGCACCAGCGGGGGGCCTTTCTCGCCGGGAGTGAGCGGGAAGACGTGCCAGCCGCGGCGGGCGGCGGCCAGAGCGGACGGCAGGGCGCTCATGCGGCGGCTCCCAGCTCCCACGCTTCGGGGGTCTCGCCCGTGTGGCAGGCGGGGCACTCGCCCAGCGAGGTGGGGATGACGTAGACGAACACCTGTTGGCAGGTCGGGCAGGTGCGGCGGGCGCGCATCGCGGCGGCCAGCGCGCGCTCCCGGGCGGGGGTGAACTCTTCCTTCGGGCGGGCCCGGTCGATCCGGTACAGGGCGGCGGTGCGCACCCCGCCCTTCTTGGCGCGGCGGGAGCGCCACATGAGCTGTGCGTCGGCGTAGGAGGTGCCGGGGCGCAGGCCCATGGCGTCCAACTGCTTGCGGGTGGCCAGCCGGTCGTCAAGGATCCAGGCCGTACCCCAGGGGTAGGTGGGCAGCCCGTAGCGGGCGCCGGTCGGGTCAAGGAAGGCGGTCACGGGGTGACCTCCGTCCGGTGGTGCTGCATCATGGGAGTGCTCCTGTCGGTGGGTTCGCCCGGTGGCGGGGGTCGCTCCTTGCGAGTGGCGCGGTCCCGGTGGGTTGCTTGGTGGCTATGCACCGGGACCGCTTTTTCGCGCCCCCACACCAGAGGTGGCTACTTTGCGTGACGGGTCGTGGGTAGGGTTCGGCGTGGGACGCGTTGTGCCCTACGCCCGCTCAGGGCCCGATCCGGGGGTGCGCGTTCAGGGTCGAAACCCGAAATCAGCCCTGTTCAGATGCCGGATTGGCCGATATCGGGGTCGAAACCGGTTTCGGGGTCGACTCGAAACCGGGCCGTCCCCCGAAACCACCCTCGTTGGTCACTCTTCGTCGTCGTTGGTGTCGTCCGGCTCGGTGGGAAGGTCGTCGTAGCGGACCCCCTTGGCGCCGCCGCAGCACTCCCGGATGGTGAGCTGGCGGGTGGGCACCTTGAACGGCTTGAGGGCGTTGCTCAGCGCCGCCGACCGGGCCGCCTGGGCTTCGCGCTCCTGCTCGGGGCTCATCTCCCCGAGCGGAGTACCGGTCTCCACCCACGGCCCGTACAGGTCGGCCCGGTACTTGGCCAGGGCTTCCACCAGGCGGTGGGAGTGCACCGTTGAGGCGCCGTCCGGCCAGACGGCACGCAGGTGGTCCACGATGGTGGTGGCGTCGGCGTGTTCGACCTCTTCCCCGGCGGCCTCCCCGGACAGGGTCCCGGCGGCGGTGCGCAGCGCCAGGGCGCGCTTGCCGATCTCTTCGGCCTCGGTCTGCTTGATGAACGCGCACCTGACCGTCCAGTGGTCGCGCTGCTTGGCCAAGATGCCAGTGCCCACCTCGTTGGCGGAGATGTCGGTGGCCCGCAGGCCGCGGGCGAACGCCCCGGTACCGAGCACGTTGTTGTTGGCGCGCCAGTCCATCACCGCCAAGCACAAGCGCGTCCCGGCGTTGCGGGAGACCGTGGGCGGCAGGGACTTGGCGTCGGGGTCCTGGGTCAGCAGCACCAGGATGATGCCGTAGGCCCTCGCTTTCTTGATCAGCCGCTTGCACAGCTCTTCGGCTTCCTTGCCGTACTCCTCGTGCCCGAACAGCTCCTGCGCCTCATCCACGATGATCGCCATCGGTCCCAGGTGCTGCTTGGGGTAGCGCTTGGCCAGCTCACGCGAGGTCCTGCGCCCCTCGGGCACCTCCGACACCGGCAGGGACTGAATGAACTTCTTGCGGCGCTTCTGCTCGGTCACCGCGGCCCGCAGCCCCTGGATGGTGGCCTCGATGTCCTCGTCATCGTCACCGGACACGTACCGGTGGCAGACGGGGCGGACCGATCCCAGGTCACCGGAGCCCTTGAGCTCGTACACCCACAGCTGCGCGGTCGGGTCCAACGCGACCCCGAGCGCGACGGCCAGGGCGGCAGAGGTCTTCCCGGACCCGGGGATACCTCCCACCAGCAGGTTGGAGTACATCAGCGTGATGGGCACCAGGTTCCCGCGCGGGTCCCACCCCAGCGGGATGGGCTTGAACACGTCCGCCTGACCCGAGTGCATGAGCGGCCAGATCTTGCGGGGCTCCCGGGCCGGGTCGCGCTTGGCCACCCACAGGTTCAGCCGGGCCGGGTGCTCCTGGGGGTCGGTGGACGGCCACACGGTGCTCAGCGGGCGGCGCATCGCGGCGGCCAGGTCCTCGCGCTTGTCCAGCACAGAGGCGGCGGTGGACCCGGGCGGCAGATCGAGTTCGGCCCGCCATCCGGGGCCATCGGTCTGGATGGGGTGGGCGAAGTCGACCTTGCCCTTGACACCGATCGCTTCCAGGGCCGTCACGATCTCGTCCGAGGTCAGCGGGGTCTGCATGTGCGGGGAGGTCCACCGGTCGATGATGGGCTTGGCGTCGGGCTTGCGACCGGCCGCCCCGAACCCGGCCAGAGCGGCCACGATCGCGGACACCGACGCCCACGCCGGGGCGGTGCCCAGCGCGACGGCACCGACCACGGCGACCCCGAGCGCCACCACCAGGGAGGAGAGCAGCCGACCGCGGATCCGGGCGGTGTGCTGACGGGACAGCATCATGTACTCGCTGGTCCGGTTACCGGTCGCGGCGTGCTTGCGCAGCTCGTTGGCCTCGATGTCCAGCGCCCACCGGCCCCAGTGCGCCAAGGCGCGGCCCACGCCGCGCGGGGACCGGGAGACCAGCTTGAGCAGGTAGACCGGGGAGCGGGTGGCCCGGTAGGCGCCCATCCGGGCGTAGTACTCGATCAGGAACCGGGCGGCGTCGGTGAACTCCTCCCGCGAGCGCAGGTAGGACGGCACCAGGTCCGGGGCGGTGTCCAGCACCGTCCGCCGGTCCTCCAACCAGGTGCCGCCTTCCTTGGGCAGGACGTCGACCGGCCGGGCCGTGGTGGCGGAGTCGGTGTCCAGGACCTCGACGTCGGCGTCATCGACCACTTCGACGTCGGTCCCGGCCGGGGCGGGCTCGGTCGCGGGGGCGGCGCCGATGGTGGGGCGGGTGGCGGTCCGGTCGGGGAACGGCACCACCCTTGCCTCATCGGCTGTGGGGACGTCTTCCTTGGTCAGGTCCCAGGGGGCGGGGTGGGGTCCGGGGCGGGTCATGATGGTGGTCTCCTCACTGGTTCTCACTGGTGCGGGGTGGGGGCGGCGGCCGGGTTCTTGGCGGGATCGGGGCCGCCGCCCCTGTCGGGTCATTCCTGGTGTTCGGCGGCGTGGTCCTCGCGCAGGGCCGACACGAAATCGCGTTCTTCCACGTACACGTCGGTGAACCATCCGCAGGTGCATCGGGCCTGGTAGAGGTAGCTGCCGTCCGCCAGGGCGTAGGGCTGGACGAAGGACTCCCCATCCCGGCGGGCGAACAGGTCGAACAGGCCCATCAGGCGGCCTCCTCTCCGGTGAGCGCGTCGACCACGCTCAACTGCCCGGGAACGGTGGTCTTGCGCTCCTGGCGGGCGGCGAGAACGCGCTTGGCGCGGTCGTAGCCGCACCCGAGAACACCCATGGCGCGGCGCACGGAAACACCCTCGGGAACGTCTCCGGAGCCGATCAGGGCGTCCAACTTGGCCATCAGGTCGGCGTCGGACAGCTCCCGGCTGGACGGCTTGGCTGCGGTCGGGGTGGCGGACTTGGGGACCTTGCGGCCCTTGTCCGAACGCTCCTTGCGGGGCGTTTCCGAACCCTGCTGTTCGCCCTGCTCAACGGTCGAACGGCGACCGCTCCCCGTAGTCGGTTCGGCAACGCTTCGGGCCTTGTCCGGGGCGGTGTGGCCGGGGGCGGGGCGGGAGCACTCGACAACGGCCAGCCGTACCGTTCCGGGCGGGACCATGAACGCGTTCTCGGCCCACCGGGAACGGTCCACCGGCACCGCGGCGGGGGTGTCCTGGGTGTTGTCGTCGGACTCGTCGGACCCCTCGTGATCGACCAGCGAGGGCGCTTCCGAACCGTCGTCCAACCGCCAGGGGTTGGCGTGGGTGACGCCGTCCTGCACCAGGCTGATGAGGTAGGCGGTCCCCGCGGCGCCGACCGGTCCCAGGGCGTGCCCGGCCAGCGCGGCGAACGCCGCTCCGGACAGCTCGTCCGGCCAGTGCCCGGCGAAGTTCAGCAAGATGCTGGTCGCGAGAGCGCCGAACTCGATCCGCACGGCCCGCTCATCCAGGTCCCCACCGGCGGACTGGAGCTGAGCGCGGATGATGATGATCCCCGCGACGATCCCCAGCAGGGCCGGTTCGACCAGCCAGGCCGCCAAGGCGGCGGGGCTGTCCTCCTCCAACCCGAGCAGGGTGACCATTCCGGCCTGCACACCGGCCGCGGACCAGGCGCCGAAGGCGACCAGCACGGGGATGAGCAGACCGAGCGCCATGGTGCGGGTGGTGGCGACGCGCTGGGCGCGAGCCTCCCCGGACTGGTAGACGTCGTAGCGGGTGCGGGCTTCCAGGCCGGTGAGCGTGGCCTTGCGCTTGATGCGGTCGGCGCGGGCCCGGGCGCGGCGGGCGGCGCGCTTGGCGGCGACTTCCTCGCGGACCTTGGCCATGTCCTCACGGCGGGTGAGGCGTTCTCGGAGCTGTTCGGGGGTGGGTTCCTCAGCGGCGGTCATCGGGGTCACCTCCTTGCGGGTGGTCGACGGCGGGTGGGGCCAGCGGGGCGGCGGCGAGGTCGGCGGCCCTGTCCAGGGCCAGGGCGGCACCGGCCAGGGGGAGCGCGGCCAGTCGGAGCACGATTACGGTCAGGGCCAGCAGCAGCACCACGGCCAGGGCTAGCAGGCCGGTGGTCTGGATCATCTGGGTGGTGGTCACCGGTCGCTCCTCTCGCGGCGTTCGCGGGCGGCGCGGATGCGGGCCAGGTCTCCGGCCCGGTCAGGCATGACGTGGCAGAAGAACAGCACCAGGCCGATGAGACAGGTGGGCAGGATCAGCAGGATGGCGATCATCGGTCAGCCCTCCGTGAGCCAGCCGGGGAGCTGGCGGGATGCGAGGGTGACGGTGATCCGGTCGGTGTGCTGGGTGGCCACGGCCAGCGCCCGCAGGACGGCAGCGGTGTTGGTGGCGTCCAGGCCGACCACCTCGGACAGGTCCACCGGCACGTTGCTGGTCAGGGACAGCGCGATGTGCAGCACCGTGACGGCGGAGGACGACGCGGGCAGGGAGCCCCGGTTCAGGGCGCCGCTGACCTGCTGCCAGTAGATGGCGGTCGCCTGGCGACCGTTGGCGTCGAAGTAGGGCTCCAGGTGCCGCTGGAAGTCGGGGCGGTTCAGCCACTCGCCGTGGGCGATGAGCAGTTCCACCGCGGCCATGTCCAGGGAGTCGCCGTCGGCCCACCTGCGCAGGTTCTCGGCCAGGGTTTCGGTGTTCTCGGGGTTCTGGCGGTCCATACTGGTGTTGCCTCCTTTGAGGTGAGCGGCCCCGGCAGAGCTTCCAGGCGGATGCCGGGGCCGCGCTGTGCGTGCGGGTAGGGGGTTAGCCGCCGTACACGGCCATGAGGACGACGCCGATCAGGACGGCGGGCGCCAGGACGAAGAGGCCGAAGCCGCTGATCGCCTTCTCGAAGTCCATGGGGTTGCTCCTGTTCAGTGGTTGTTGTGGGGGTAGCTGGCGGCGGGGTCTGCGGGGTCGTAGTAGGTGCCGCAGGTCGGGCAGCACAGGTTGACCAGGCGGGTCACGGTTCGTACGAGGGCAGCCAGAGCTTCCATGAGCAGGCTCCTTGCGGGTGGCGGCCCCGGCGGGTTGTGCTTGGTGGCTATGCGCCGGGGCCGGTCGGGTAGACCGTGGTGGTCCCCTAGCCGCCCGGCAGGACGGGCCGGGCAGCGCGGGCACCCAACGGCGCGGGGCCTGCTACCGGTTCCAGGGGAGGCGGACCGTCACGGTGGCGTTGTCCAACCGGTCGACCTGCACAGGGCTGGTCTGGGTCTCGGTGCTGCCGTCCTCGTAGGTGATCGTGGTGGTGTCGCCGTTGGTGTCGATGGACTTGATCTTCTTGCCGCTCACCGGGGCTCCTTCAGGGGTTCGCGTTTCGAGGTGGACCGTGTGGTCCCGGCACCGCCCCGCAGGGCGGCACCGCCAGCACACGGGCGGTTACCGGGGGTCAGCCCCGCCAGTACTCATCCGGCGGGGTGGCGTACAGGCGCTCCACAGCGGCCGGTACGTGCTCGGTCGCGACGTCGATGTCGCCGGTGGCGGCGAAGAGCGTGACCCACACCGCTTCGAGCGCCTCATGGGGCAGGGTCCGGGCCGGACGGCCCGCCAGGGCGTGCACGACGGTGATGTCTGCCAGCCGCTGAAGCTCGGTCGCGTCCACCCAGCGGGCGCCGGTGGTCTCCTCGGGGTCCGGGGCCAGCTCTCCGGTGGCTTCCACGTCGTACAGCCACCAGTGGTGGCCCGGGGTGGGCAGCGCGGGCAGCGACTGGCACAGGTTGGTCAGGCGCACCTCGTGGATCAGCTCGTAGGAGAGGACCTCCAGCCCGACCTCCTCGCGCATCTCGGCCACCAGGGCGTCGATCACGTCGGTGTGGGCGTCGTAGACGTGTCCGGCGACCGGGGCCTGACCGATGGGCCACCAGGCGCGGCCGATGAGCAGGTACTCCCAGCCGGTCGCGGTCCGGCGGCGCACCCGGGCACCGACGCTGGTTCCACAGCACCGCTTGGTCGTGTCAGTCGTGGTGGTCATGTGATCGGTCCTTCCGTCGTGCTGGTCTGTGGAGGGGTCAGGCGGCCCTGCGGTAGCGGAGTTCATCGGCTGTGAGGCCGCCCCAGATGCCGACGGTCGGCCGTTCGCGGTCGGCCAGTTCCAGGCACAGCTCCCGGGCGGGGCATCCGGCGCACAGGACCCGGGCGGAGCGGATCCGCAGCTTCTTCGCGGTCTTGGTCTCGCCCCTGTTGCTGGCGCTGGTGTCGGGCTCGAAGAACAGGGCGGTGTTGACCGGGTCGGCGCACGGGGTGTCGGCGGCGCTGATCGCGGCGTACAGCTGCCCGGTGGGCAGGTAACGCAGGTCGTCGGGGCGCACAGAACCTCCTTCAGGCATGCGGAATAAGGGCTGTTCAGGGCCCTGCTGGTGGCTACGAAGCAGGAACTTGAGCAGGCTTGCTAGTCACCTAGCTTGGCTAGCCAAGCTAGGCCAGTCAAGAGGGTTGTGGAATTTTCTTTCTAGGCTGCCTAGCCAGGCTCCCTTAGGCTGGTGGCATGAGCATTGACCCGGAAGACCCCCGTCCGCCGTTTCAGCAGGTAGCCGCCTCATTGAGGGCTGCCATCCTTACCCGGAAGCTAGAGCCGGGTAACCAGTTGCCCTCTGGTGCCGAACTCGCCAAGACCTACGGCGTGGCTCGGATGACCATTCAGCAAGCCATCCGCCTACTGCGGGACGAAGGGTTGGTGGTCTCCCAGCAGGGCCGCGGCGTCTTTGTTCGTGAGCGCACATCCCGGCCAGTGGGGCTGCGTCCCCACATCGAACGGGCGTTCTCGGCCAAGAACGTGACCATCGACTTCGCGGGTTTCGGGGGCGAGACCCTGCATGGCGCCCTCCAAGAGCCACTGGACAAGGTGCGGGAAGGACGACTGTCGCCGGAGAGCGTCAGGATCCGCATCCTGGTTCCTGATCTCTCGGCTCCGATGGGGCTGCCGGTCCGAGCGGACACCTTGTCCGATGACCCCGAAGTGCGTAAACGGATGCGCCGGATCATGCTCCGCTACACCCAGGGGATCGAAGACGTGGTGCACGAGCTTGAGAACCTTGGGCTTGTTCAGAGTGCCACGGTGAAAACTCGTGTCTACTCCGTCGCTCCGATGTTCAAGCTGTACATCATCAATAGTCAGGAAGCGTTCTTCGGCTACTACCCGGTCAAAGAGAACACTGTTCCCATTGGCAAGGAGAAGGTTGAAATCTTCGACCTTATGGGGAGGGATGCCACTCTCTTCCATCACGCCGCTGATGAGGATTCAGAATCGATGGGATCGCAGTACATTGCACAGTCCCAGATGTGGTTCGACAGCATTTGGGAAAACGTCTCCCGGGAGCGTGAGGAATGACCCCTGAGGAAGAGAACGTCATCCGCCGCTGCCGCGCGGTTCTGCTCGACTTCGACGGCCCTGTCTGCGATGCCTTCGCCGGTTACCCGGCTCCCCGGGTAGCCCGTGACATGGTTTCCAGGGCTGTCGATGCCGGAGTCTCCGTTCCCCTGGAAATCAAAGAAGAGACGGATCCCATGGAAGTACTCAGGGGTCTTTTCAAGATCGCATCCGAGTGGCATTCCGAGGCTGAGCGAGTACTCCGGGAAGCGGAGACCGTATCCGTCACTGAGGCATCCCCGACATCGGGAGCGATTGAATTCATGGAAGCGTGCCGAGAGACCGGGCGGCCCTTGGTGGTGGTCAGCAACAATTCCCCGGAAGCGGTGAATGCCTTCCTGGGCAAGCACGGACTTGCCTCGCTCACCTTGGGGATCTTCGGTCGGTCCCGTTTGTCGCCGAAACTGATGAAGCCGCACCCCCACCTTCTTGAGGTCGCGCTTGAAGGGTTGTCCGCGGCCCCGGGCGACTGCCTCATGGTGGGCGACTCGGCGACCGACATCGAAGTGGCCAAGGTGATGGGGGTCCCCGTAGCGGGCTACGCGAACAAGGCCGGCAAGGCGGAGCGCTTCCGCGCTCTCGGGAGCGATGTCGTCACCGAGGACATGGCGGAACTCGCCACGCAGCTACGGGCGGCCGGTCCGCTCACATGAACTGGTCGCCTTCAAGCAGGTTCAGGGGTGTCCCTGGTGTCCGACTGTCCGATTGATCTTCTGACCAGCGAAAACGACTAGGACACCCCCGACACCCAAGTGTCCGACTGTCCGATTGAGGGGCTGAAACACCCCGGGGTGTTCCAGCACACCACCGATCACGCCGCGATCCGTCACATGTGCTCAAGGTTGCAAGGGTCGGCGCCCTCAGATGCCTACAGGCGGGCGACCACGATCGCCCGAAGGTGATCCATCGTGGCTGGAAGCCGACGGCTCACAGGGCTTCTGAGGCGCCTGAACCGGAAGCCGACGGCGATAGACAGCCGCAGCATTCCGTGGACGTCCGTGGATGGTTGAAAGCGACACCCATCAGTCGGGGACGCCTCCTGCGGAGCGGCGAACATCGACTTCGGCCAAGAGAAGGGGGCCAGACGCTGTCTGCGTCTGGCCCCCTTGGGGTTTCGGGGTGCGCTGATCTGGTACTTCACTCTTCCAATGGGTGCCTAGCAGGGTGCCTAACCCGGACGGACGCCCATAGACGCAGCCGGACGCGGGTGGAATTCCAGGCCCGAACAAGTCAGGAACCGCTGCCTTCAGCGAGGTCAGGAGCGTAGTACTCATCCAGCGGGATGGGCCCGCGGTAGCCCTGGCACATGCACTGGCGGTAGGTGGAGCTCTGGGAGCCGGTCCAGCGGCCCGGGATGACCACCTGGGTCTGGCACTTCTTGGTCTGCTGGTCGTGGAAGACGAGGTGGTGGCCGCAGCCGCACAGGGGCTGCGGGTTGCGCTCTCCGGGGTTCAGCGCCCGGGCCTGCTCCTGTTTGCGCTGTTCGACGAGGGCCTCCTTGGCCTGGCGCCTCGTGACGAGGCGGCCAACCACGAAGCCGCCCAGAGCGATCGCCGCACCGAACACCATGGAGAACGGATCCATCCGTCGCCACCTCTTCCCTCGACCCGCGGCCCCGTGCACAGGGCCCTGTTCCCATTGTCCCCCATCGCCCTGTGGGACGACCGGGCCCCCGCGGAGGTTCCCCGGTCGGGCGTGTCCGCGATGTCACGGAAAGTAGTGCAGAGATTTCTTTGCATCTGAATCTTTGCAAAGAAATCTTTGGGATAGCGTCGGGGTATCACCGAAAGGAACCGTGATGACCTCCGCACCCCCCGCACCTCCCGCGTCCTCGGCCCGCGCCGACCGCCTCGGCGGCGCGTTCCACCGCCTGCTGGCCGCCTCCGGGCTGACCAACCTCGGCGACGGCATGCTCGCGACCGCGCTGCCGCTGATCGCCGCCACCCTCACCCACGACCCGCTGGCCGTCTCCGGGCTGCTGGTCGCCCGGTTCCTGCCCTGGCTGCTGGTCGCGCCCTTCTCCGGGGTGCTGCTGGACCGGGTGGACCGGCTGCGCGCCATGGCGGCGGCCAACGCGGTCGCCGCCGCGGCCGTGGCGGCGCTGGCCGTGGTCGTCGCGCTGGGCCGCGCCGAGATGTGGATCCTGTACGCGATCCTGTTCCTGGTGATCACCTGCGAGACCGTCTCGGACCCGGCGGCCCGGATCAGCGTGGCCCGGCTGGTGCCGGGACGGCTCCTGGACCGCGCCAACGGCAGGCAGGAGGGGATGCACCTGGTGGCCCAGGACTTCCTGGCCAAACCGGTCGCCGGACTGCTGTTCGCGGTCGCCGCCCTGCTGCCGGTGGCCGGGGTCGCCCTCTCCTACGCCCTGTGCGTCGTGCTCGTGTTCACCGTCGTCCTGCTGCTGCGCCGCCGCCCCGAACCCGACGGCGAGGCGGCCGCGGGCGGACCGTCCGAACCGCGGGCCGGAGTGTTCGCCTCCCTGCGCGAGGGGCTGGGCCACGCGTTCGGCGACCGCCTCATCCGCCGCATGATGTTCACCAACGCCGGGACCATGGCGGGCATACAGATGGGCACCGCCGTGATGGTGCTGCACGTCCAGCAGGTGCTGGGGGTCCCCGTCGCCCTCTACGGCGTGTTCATGGCCGCCATCGCCGTCGGTGGGGTCCTGGGCGCGGCGGTCGCCTCCCGCCTGGTGCTCGCGATCGGCCGCCGGGCCGTGATGACGACCGGCTACCTGGGCATGGGCCTGGGCCTGGCCGCCATGGCGTTCACCACCGACGCCCGCCTGGCCGCCGCGGCCTGGGTGCTGATCGGCGTGTCCATGACCACCTCCAACATCGCCGGGTCGGTGTTCTTCCAGACCGTCGTCCCCGAGCACCTGCGCGGCCGGGTGTCCGCGGCCTTCCGCACCGTCGGCTGGGGCACGGCCCCGGCGGGCGCGCTGGTCGGCGGGCTGCTGGGCCGGATCGACCTGGCCCTGCCCTACCTGGTCGGCGGCCTGCTCATGGTCGCCACCGTCCTGGTCTTTCGGCGCACCATCGCCGAGTGCGCCCGCCGGTGCGACGAGGCCACCGCCCGCCTGGCCGGGGGCGACCGATGAGGAACTCCCTGCACCACGCGTTCGACCGCTACGGTGAACCCATGCCCGACGAGCCCCTGACCGACGACGAGGACGCCTTCCCCGAGGAGGGCGAGCAGTTGCAGGTGGACGCGAACGCCCTGCGCGGCCTGGCCCACCCGCTGCGCGGGCGCCTCCTGGAGGAGCTGACCCGCAACGGTCCCGCCACCGCCACCATCCTGGGCCAGCGCCTGGGGGAGAGCAGCGGCGCCACCAGCTACCACCTGCGCCAGCTGTCCCGGTTCGGGTTCATCGACGCCGCCCCCGGCCGCTCCGGGGGCCGGGAGCGCTGGTGGCGCGTCCGGCCCGGCGGCTGGAGCATGCAGGGCCACGCGTTCCTGGCCGACCCGCGCACCCGCGCGGCCGCCGAGATCGTCCTGGGCCGCTACTACCACCAGCGGGAGGAGCACTTCCGCGACTGGCGCGAACTGGTGCTGGAGCGTCCGGACGACCCGGACGTGCGCCGCTGGAAGGACTCCGCCTCCGACTCGCTGTCGCACCTGCGGATGACACCGCGGGAGACCAGGGAGTTCACCGAGGCGCTGTACGGCTTCCTGCGCGACTACACCCAGCGCTTCGAGGGCCGCACCCCCGAGAGCCACCCCGACACCGACGGCGTCGAGGTGCAGGTCAACATCTTCCCCACGCTGCCGCCGCGGCGGGAACGGGAGGAACGGGGCGGGGACGGCTCCTAGCCGTCGCGGAGCTTCTTGAGGGTCGCCACGTCGGCGGCGTGCGGGCCCGCCGGGCCGGGGGTCTCCACCACGATCGGCACCCCCGCGCTCACCGGGTGGACGAACAGCTCCCCGAACGCGTCGGCGCCGATGAACCCGGCCCCGATGTTCTCGTGCCGGTCCTTGTTGCTGCCGCACGGGGCCTTGGAGTCGTTGCCGTGGACCACCCGCAGCCGGTCGGCGCCCACCACCTCGCCGAACCGGTCCAGGGCGGTGCGCATCCCCTCCCGGGTGGAGATGTCGTGCCCGGCGGCGAACAGGTGGGCGGTGTCCAGGCACACGCCCACGTTCGGGTGCCACTCCAGCGCCTCGAAGTAGGGCACCAGGTCGTCGACGGTCGCGCACAGCACCTGGCCCTGCCCGGCCATCGGCTCCAGCAGCACCGGCGGGACGTCCTCGCCCAGGCGCTCCAGCAGCGGCAGCAGCCGCTCCCGCATCCGGGCCAGGCCGGCCTCCCGGCCGCCCGACACCGCCGAGCCGGTGTGCACGACCACGCCCAGCGCCCCGATCGCGGCGGCCCGGCGCAGCGCGTGCTCCAGGGAGACCACCGACTTGCCGGCCACCTCCTCGTCGGGGGTGCCCGGGTTGATCAGGTAGGGGGCGTGCACGAACACCGGGAGCCCGGCCCCGGCCCGCTCGCGCATGCGCGCGTCCTGGGCCGGGTCGCCCCCGTTGGTCGCCCAGCCGCGCGGGTTGGACACGAACACCTGGACGGTCTCGGCGTCGATCTCGGCGGCGTAGGCCAGGCCCTTGTCGGCCATGCCCCCGGCGACCGGGACGTGCGCGCCGACCGGGGACGGGGCCTGGGGGGAGCGGGTGTGCTGCGTGGTACTCATCGGTCGACCAGCCTAAACCCTGCCCCGCAGCGCCCCGTCCCGGTGGGCCGGTGTCCCCGCTCACCGGGGGCGTCACCCGCGGCCGCGCGCGGTCACCCCAGCGGCCGGTGGGAGCGGAACAGGCCCCGCGGGTCCAGCCGGTTCCGCAGCTCCAGCAGCCGGGCGTGGTCGCCCGGGGCGAACGCGGTTCCGGCCCGGTCGGCGTCCACCGGCCCGAACGACAGGGTGAGCGAACGCCCCAGGGTGTGCCCGGCCAGCAGCTCAGAGGCCCCGGCGCGCAGGTCGGCCATGGCCGGGGTGTCCCGCTCGGTGTCCAGGGTCAGCAGGGTCAGCGCCACGGCGGCGTCCCGGTTCCCGACGGCGTCGGGAACCGCGGGCGGACGCTCCAGCGCCCCGCCCAGGCGGCGCAGCCACACCGCCGCCATGAAGGGCGCCGCGGCCGCCCGCCGGACCACCTCGACCGCCTCCCCCAGCGGGAAGCGGTCCAGCAGCAGCCCCTCGCCGCGGTAGGCCGCCGGTTCGTCGTGGTCGTCGAACACCGCCGCCGACGCGCTGTAGGGCAGCACCCCCAGGGCGTCGGCGACCAGTGGCCCGGCCTTCCGCAGCGGCTCCACCAGGCCGGGACCCCGCTCGACCGGCCCCGACCAGGACACCGCCACCCGGGCCGACAGGCGGCCGCGCAGGTGCGGCGGCAGGACGGGCAGGTCGGGATAGGAGACCACCGACACCCCGGTGGTCATCTCCTCGGGCAGGTCCTCGGCCCACCGCCACCAGGCGCCGAGCACCGCGGCCGGGTCGCCGCCCAGGTCGAAGAGCAGCCCGCCGCCGTAGAGGCGCTCCACCGGGACCAGGCCGATCTCCATCCCTGTGACGGCCCCGAAGCCGAGGAGCCCGCCGCCGCGCAGCGCCCGGAAGAGTCCGGGGTCGGAGCCGGCGGTCACCGCGCGGGCCCCGCCGTCGGCCGTGACCAGGTCGATGCGGTGTACCAGGTCGGAGGAGAAGCCGTACCGGCGGGCGAGCAGGCCCACGCCGCCGCCCAGGGTGTAGCCCACCGCGCCCACGGACGGGGAGCTGCCCGACAGCGGCGCCAGCCCGTGGGGTGCCGCCGCCTCGATCACCCGCCGCCAGGTGGCGCCCGCCCCGATCCGGGCGGTCCGGCGGACGGGGTCCACGTGCACCCCGTCCATGTGGTGCGTGTCGATGAGCACCCCGCCGGACAGGCCGGTGCCGCGGCCGTGGCCGGTGGCCTGGACGGCCACCGGGAGGTCGTGTTCGGCCGCCCACGCCACGGCCGCGCGCACGTCGTCGGCGTCCGCGGCCTCGACCACGGCGGCGGGCCGGTGCGGGTCCAGGAGCTGGACACCGGTGCGGGCCCGTTCGTGGCCGGGCGAGCCGGGGGCGTGCACGGCCCCCGACAGCCGGGCGGCCAGGGTGCGCGCCGCCGTGTCCGTCGTGTTCGTCGTGTTCGTTCGATCCGTCATGGGGGTCCTCCGGGACTCGTTTCCGTGCCGTCCCGGCCACCGTAGGAACCCATGCGGCCACATCACGGCCGCAATGGACGGCATCCTGGGGAACATGAGCGAATCCGTCCGGGCCGGGCTGCCGCAGCGGCTCCTGCGCCTGCTGTCCCTGCTCCAGGCCCGCCGCGAGTGGACCGGACCCGACCTCGCCGACCGGCTCGGCGTCAGCGCCCGCACCCTGCGCCGCGACGTCGACCGGCTGCGCGAACTCGACTACCGGATCGAGGGGGTGCCCGGCGTCGCGGGCGGGTACCGGCTCGCCTCCGGGCGCGACCTGCCCCCGCTGCTGCTGGACGACGAGGAGGCCGTCGCGCTCGCGCTCGCGCTGGTCGGCGCCGAGGGCGCGCGGGAGGGGGCGCTGAGCGCCCTGGCCAAACTGGAGCGGATCCTGCCCGCCCGGCTGCGCCCCCGGCTGGCGGCCGTCCGGGACAGCGCCTCCGCCGTGCCGCCCCGGCACGACGACACCGACCCGGCGACGCTGGGCCGGCTGGCCGCGCACTGCCGCGACCGGGTCGTCACCGCCCTCACCTACCGGCCCCGGTCGGGGGAGCCCGGCGAGCGGCGTGTGGAGCCGCACCACCTGGTGTCCCACGGCGGCCACTGGTACCTGATCGCCCACGACACCGGCCGGGACGACTGGCGCACCTTCCGGGTGGACCGGGTCGACGACGTCCGCGCCACCCACGGCCGGTTCGACCCCCGGGACCTGCCCGACCCGGTCGGCCACCTGCTCGGCGGGTTCGCCGAGGCGACCTACACGCACACCGTGCGGCTGGCCGTGGCCCTGCCGGAGGCGGAGGTGCGCGGCCGCCTGTACGGGCCGTTCCCCGGGCGCATCGACCCCGACGGCGCCGACCGGTGCCGGATCCGCATCAGCGCCGACTCCCCGGAGCTGGTCGCGCAGTACACCGCGGCCGTGCTGTGCCTGGACGCCGACGTCACCGTCGAACAGGTCTCCCCCGAGATCTCCGGGCACCTGCGCCGGGCCGGAAGGGCGCTACGCTCAAGCCCGTGAGCACGCTGACCGAACACCCCGCACTCGCCGACGTCATCGCCGCCTTCGAGGACGTCTACCCGACCTCCTGGGCGGCCTCCTGGGACCGGGTGGGCCTGGCGGTGGGCGACCCCGCGGCCCGGACCGCCAAGGTGCTGTTCGCCGTCGACCCCGTCGAGGCCGTCGTCGACGAGGCGGTCACCTGGGGGGCGGACCTGATCGTCACCCATCACCCGCTCATGCTGCGGGGCGTGCACAGTGTCGCCGCCGACACCCCCAAGGGGCGCGTCGTCCACCGGCTCATCCGCGCCGGGATCGCCCTGTACACCGCGCACACCAACGCCGACACCGCCGCGCCGGGGGTGTCCGACGCGCTGGCCCGCGCGGTCGGGCTCACCGGCCCGCTGCGCCCGCTGGAGCCCGACACCACCGACCCCGACGGCCGCCGCGGCATCGGCCGCGTCGGGGACCTGGACGGCCCGATGACGCTGCGCGACTTCGCCGCCCGGGTCGCCGCGGGCCTGCCCGCCACCGCGCCCGGCGTTCGGGCCTCGGGTGACCTCGACCGCATCGTCACCACGGTCGCGGTGTCGGGCGGGGCGGGCGACTCCCTGCTCGACGCCGCCCGCGCCGCCGGAGTGGACGCCTTCGTCACCTCCGACCTGCGCCACCATCCCGCCTCGGAGTTCGCCGAGCGGCCCGGCGCCCCCGCGCTCATCGACACGCCCCATTTCGCGAGCGAGTGGCCGTGGCTGGCGGACGGGGCGGCCGCCCTGGCCGACTCCCTCGTTCGGCGCCTGGGCCCGGATGGGGCTAACGTGGAGACCCGCGTGTCCACCACGGTGACGGACGCCTGGTCACAGGCGTTCCCGTCGGCCTGACACACCCGCCCGCTGCCGGGCATCCGACCGAACTGCACAGAGTTGAGGGCGCGGACGGCGTACCGGCCTTTCCGACCACCCCAGGAGAACAAGTGAAAGCCGAACCCGCCGCTCAGGCCAGACTGCTCGACCTCCAGGAACTGGACCTTGAGGTCCAGCGCCTGGACCACCGGTCCGCGACCCTGCCCGAGGTCGCCGAGGCGACCCGGCTCGCCGAGCTCGCCGACCGCCTCGACGGCGAGCTGATCGCCGCCCAGACCCGTCTGTCCGACGCCGAGCGCGCCCAGCGCAAGGCCGAGAGCGACGTCGACCAGGTGCGCTCCCGCGCCGCCCGCGACACCGAGCGCCTGGAGTCGGGGCGCATCACCAACGGCAAGGAGCTGCAGAACCTCCAGTCCGAGATCGCCTCGCTGAGCCGCCGCCAGGGCGAGCTGGAGGAGGTCGTGCTGGAGGCGATGGAGCAGGTCGAGACGCTGACGTCGGAGGTCGCCCGGCTGACGGCCGCCGCCGAGGACGCCCGCGTCCAGTACACCACCGTGGTCGCCCGCCGCGACACCGCCGCCGCCGGGATCGGGCTGGACCGGGCCCGCGTCGTCGAGAACCGGCAGCGGGTATCCGAGGACGTTCCCGAGCCGCTGCTGTCCCTGTACGACAAGCTGCGCGCCCAGTACGGCGGCGTCGCCGCGGCCCCGCTGCGCCACGGCCGCTGCGAGGGCTGCAAGCTGGTGCTGAGCCCGGCCGAGATCGGGGAGATCCGCTCGGCCGCTCCCGACGACGTGGTGCGCTGCGAGGAGTGCCGCCGCATCCTGGTCCGCGTTCCGGAGCCGGAGGTCCAGTGAGCACCGGGTGGGGTGCCCCCGACACCTCGCCGACCCGGTTGCTGCTGCTGCGCCACGGCCAGACCCCGCTGTCGGTGGAACGCCGCTTCGCGGGCCGGGGCGACATCCCGCTCACCGAGGCGGGACGCGCCCAGGCCGCGGCGGCCGCCCGCCGGCTGGCCGACCGGAGGGTCGACGCGATCGTCGCCTCGCCGCTGCTGCGGACCCGGCGCACCGCCGAGTACGCCGCCGAGGCCCTGGGCCTGGCGGTGGAGGTCGACGACGGGTTCGTGGAGACCGACTTCGGCCTCTGGGAGGGGATGACCTTCGCCGAGGCGCGCGAGCACGACGCGGTGGCGGTCGACCGGTGGGTGTCCGACCCGCAGGCGGCCCCGCCGGGCGGCGAGGACTTCGCCGCGGTGTCGCGGCGCGTCGGCGCGGCCCGCGACGCCCTGGTGGAGCGCCACCGGGGGCGCACCGTCCTGGTCGTCACCCACGTCACCCCCATCAAGACGCTCGTCCAGCAGGCCCTGCTCGCCCCGGTGCAGGCCCTGTACCGGATGCACCTGGACACCGCGAGCCTCACCGAGGTGGACGTCTACGCCGACGGCCCCATGGTGATGCGGTCGTTCAACGACACCTCCCACCTGGCCTGAAC
>NZ_JBJJBV010000106.1:0-26158 GCF_045446735.1 Nocardiopsis protaetiae | reverse complement strand
CTCCAGAATCCGGATCGATCCGACGTTCCCCACGACCGGATCGGCGTAGAGCGGGCGCGTCGTTTCGAGCTCCAGGAATTTCGCCAGCGCCCTCCCCCCGATTCCCCGACCCCAGTAGGCGCGGCCCAACCAGTAGCCCAGGTAGCGCTCCCCGCCCACCCACCAGGACACGATGTTCCCGGCCAGTTCGCCGTCGATGACCACGGCCCTGACGAACACCGTCGGGTCACCGAGGACCCTGATCCTCCAGTGGTCGAGGAAGCGTTCGCGCTCCCGGGGCTGGAACTGCGATCGCCGTACCGCCTCCGGATCGTGCTCCTGCTCCAGGAACACCTCCAGATCTGACTCTTCGACGGCTCGCAAACGGATGTCCTCACTCATAGGGCCACTCTGGCATTCGCACGGACACGGGAGCAGGCCGAGCCCGACGCCGTCGGCCCGCTCCATGGGGACCCTGCCTGGTCAGCCGACGCGGGTCGTGCCGCTCTGCCCTCGGTCGGGGGCGGCGGCGGTGGGAACGGCGGTGAAGGAGGCCGGGTCCCGGACACGCAGCAGGACCAGGAAGGCCACCGCGGGCAGGGCCACCAGCGGCAGCAGCGCCGCCTGGAGGCCGACGGAGTCGGCCAGGGCGCCTATCGCCGGGGAGGCCAGGCCGCCGACCGAGACCGCCAGGCCCAGGGTGACCCCGTTGGCGGTGCCCATGTGCCGGGGCAGGAAGTCCTGCCCCAGGGTGACGTGCAGCGAGAACGGCACGTACAGCACCAGCGACGCCAGCGCCACGAACACGAACACCGCCGGCCCCGGCGTGAACAGCAGCCCCACCAGCACCGGCACCGCCAGCGCGTAGGACCACCGCAGGATCGTGGTGCGCGCCCAGCGGCGGGCCAGGTGCCCGCCCACGGCGGTCCCGAACGCCCCGCCCAGGTAGAACACGAACAGCGACATGGCCGCCGCGGCCTCCCCGACCCCCGCGTGTTCGCGCACGAACAGCACCAGGAAGGACCCCAGCCCGACGAACACCACCGACCGGCACACCACCGCCACCGTCATCAGCACGAACGAGCGCCGGTCGTCGCGGCCCACCCGCTTGGCCCGGGCCAGCCCCTCGGCGTGTTCGACCGGGCTCGCCGCGCGGCCGATCAGCGCCACGGCGACCACCCCGGTCAAAGC
This sequence comes from Nocardiopsis protaetiae, assembly GCF_045446735.1. NCBI lineage: Bacteria > Bacillati > Actinomycetota > Actinomycetes > Streptosporangiales > Nocardiopsidaceae > Nocardiopsis > Nocardiopsis protaetiae. Next base: position 24,988 of record NZ_JBJJBV010000106.1, on the reverse strand, counting down.
CGGGACCAGCAGCAGCGGCGACGCGTCCAGCCCCCACACCCCCACGGTGGCGGCGACGAACAGCGGCGCGGCGGCGAAGCCGATCCCCCCGCCCAGGGAGAACCAGGACATGACCACGTGGTCGTCGCCGCTGATCTCCCGCGCGCGGTGCGCCCCCGCCGGGTGGAAGGCCGCCACCCCCACCCCCGACACCCCCGCCAGCGCGGCGGTGACCCACACCGACTCCGACACGGCGATCGCCGCGAGCCCCGACCCCGCCAGCAGCACGCCGACCGGGATCAGCCACCGCATCGCCCACCGGTCGCCCAGCACACCGAACAACGGCTGTACGACCGACGACGCCAGCGACCCGGCGAGCACGATCCCCGCCGCCGCGGCGTAGTCGTAGCCGCGTTCCAGGACCAGGAACGGCACCAGCGCGGCCAGCGCGCCCTGGTAGAAGTCGACGGTGGCGTGGGAGTAGGCCAGCAGGCGCGCGCCGCGGCGGGCGGACCGGGAGACGGAGGAGACCATGGCCCCAGTGTGGCCGCCCCGGCCCCGGCGCACTTTCTGTATTCTGCCGTGTGATGCCGAAAACCCGCCATGTGCCGACCGCCCCCACCGAGACCCGGTTCCTGGCCTCGGGCGAGGAGGTCGACCCGCACCGCCACGACGACCACCAGGTCATCTACGCCAGCTCGGGCGTGCTGGAGGTGGTGGTCGACGCCGGAACGTGGTTCACCCCCGCCACCCGGGCCGTGTGGGTGCCCGGCGGCACCACACACCACTGGCGGGTCCACGGGTCCGCGACCGTGCATCTGGTCGGGGTGCCCGCCAGGAGCCGTGGCCCACGGGGCGGGGAACCGTCGCTGGTCCTGGTGCACCCGCTGTTCCGCGAGCTGCTGATCGCCTGCTCGCAGGCCGGTCCCGCGGTCTCACCCGCCGAACGGCGGATGCTGGCCGTGCTCACCGACCAGGTCCGGCCGGCCCCCGAACCCGCGACGATGCTGCCGGTACTGCGCGACCCGCGCCTGCGCGACGTCCAAGCCGTGCTGGAAGCGGACCTGGCCTCCTCGCCCGCCCTGGCCGACCTCGGGCGCCGGGTCGGGGCGAGCGAACGCACCCTGTCGAGGCTGTTCCACGACACCGTCGGCATGGGCTTCACCGTCTGGCGGACCCAGCTGCGCCTGCACCGGGCCAGTCTGCTGCTGGCCGAGGGCCGGACCGTCACCCAGGCCGCGGCCGCCTGCGGGTTCTCCTCCCCGAGCGCGTTCATCACCGCCTTCCAGGCGGCCTTCGGCCGCACCCCCGGCTCGCTGTACCGATGACCTCCGCCCTGACCGTCCTTCCGGCGCCCCACGCCCCCGATCCCGAACTGAGAACAGAAGAGCCCCACCCGGGTGGCGGGTGGGGCCGGTCACGAGGGTGCGGGACCCGGGTCGGACCTCACTTCTGCGGCGGATTGGCAGCGCGCAACTCCTCGTTGATGCGCTGGGCCTCCTCCAGCTGGTCCTCCAGGATGATGATCCGGCACGCGGACTCGATCGGCGTGCCTTCGTCCACGAGCTCGCGCGCCCGGGCGGCGAGTCGGAGCTGGTAGCGGGAGTAGCGGCGGTGGCCGCCTTCCGAGCGCAGGGGCTCGATCAGTTTGGCCTGGCCCAGGGCGCGCAGGAACGCCGGCGTGGTGCCGATCATCTCCGCGGCGTTGCCCACGGTGTAGGCGGGGTAGTCGTCATCGTCGAACCGGTCACCGGTATCGGGACGGGGCAAGTGCGTGTCTTCCTTCTCCTGAACGCACGTCGAGGGCCCCAGCGCCATGCGGCGCCGGGGCCCGAGAGTTCAATACCACCTACCGGCTGCTGCCGGTCTTCCGCTTCCCGAGGTCAGACTGGGACGGGATCGCGGGGATCGCGGTTGTGTGACCGTGGACCACCTACTTTCGAACGAAGGCCCTGCGGTACCCGAGCGGAACTTCCCCTCACTCGGGCGATCCTGATGGCATCTACTCCTCTCGTTTCTCACTTCGTGCACTGCTTTCGACTGCGGTCCTACCGGCTCCCGACGCCGTACAACCGTGCGCCGGTCGAGCCCTACCGCATCCTTCTTCCTGCCGCGGCCTCCCCTGTGGGAGCGGAAGGCCGGTCCTGCTGTACTGCCGTACTTCTCTACTGCCTTACTTCTGTACTGCGGTCCTACCGGCCCCCGGCGCCGTACGACTGAGCGCGCCGGTCGGGCCGTCCTGCTCTCCACCGGCGTATCCGGTGGTCCAGCCGTGAATCTCAGTGGCTACGACAGGAAATGTAGCAGCGAGAGGTGGGCATGTCTACCGTGGCCGCTACAAGTTTTCGGTTCTTGTCGGAGAAGGTTCCCTGGGGGCCGGGGCCGGGGCCGGGGCCGGGGGCTGGAGGCCGGGGGTCGGTCGGGACGTCTCCGGGAACGGCGGCGCGGAGTCGCGCGGGCCATGACGGCGCCCCGCGCCGGAAACCCGCCCCGGGACGGGCCGCGGTCAGGCCTCGCCGGGCGGGCGGGCCTCCGCGCGGCCGGCGACGAGCCGGGCCGTGACCGCGTCGAGCTGCCGGGCGGCGACCGGGTCCAGGGTCTTCAGGCCCAGCGGCAGCGACCGGCCGCGGGACGCCGCCGTCAGCGGAACCCCCGGAGGCGACTCGATGAAGCCGTGGATCGGCGCGATCGCCCGTGCCACCGGCTGCGCCGCCACCAGGGCGAGTGCCCTGATCGCGAACCGTGCCGCCGGACGGAGGCGCTCCGCCGCGGCCCTGCCGCTGCGTGTGAACCCGGGGTGGAAGAGCACGTAGGGAACCCGCTCGCCGTACCGCTCCGCCATCGCGACCCCCAGCAGGTCATTGGCCCGGCCCGCCTGGAGCTGGGCGGCGACCGTCCCGTACCGGCGGCGCAGTTGGAGGTCGTCCCAGTGGATCCCCCCTCCGGTCATCCCGACGCCCGCCACGTTGACGATCACCGATCCCGGCCTCCGTGCCAGCGCGGGCACCAACCCGTGCCCTAGCAGGTACCGGCTCAGGTAGTACAGCGCGAACGTCGACTCGAAGCCGTCGACCGTCTCCGTCCGCTCCGGGAACGGCCGGTTCGCCCCCAGCACCAGGGCGTCGATCCCCGCCGTGTGCCGGGCCCCGACGTGGTCGATCACCGCCCTGTTCCCGGCCACGGTGCTGAGATCGGCCGCCACGAACTCGACCCGGCCGCCCAGACCCGCTCCGGCGGCCTCCGCGAGCAGACGGTCCCCGCGTGCCCGGGTGCTGCCGACGGCGACCACGTGATCGCCCCGGGACGCCCGTTCCAACGCGAGGGCGCGTCCCATGCCGTCGCTGCCGCCGGTGATCACGATCGTCCGGATCGCCTTTTCGGCATGGCTGTCGACCATCGGGTCCCCCCTGGTTACTGTTGGTGAGTAGCCCCATCCTCGGTAACCAGTCGGGATTCCGGAAGAAGGCAGTTCCATGTCAGCAGCTGACACCGGTGTTCCCACCCCGCTGGACACCCGACTGCCCAGTCCGGTGCCGGTGGAGGAGCATGAGCAGTGCCCGGTGAGCGATGTCCTGCGGCGCGTCGGCGACAAATGGTCGGTGCTGGTGATCGTGCTGCTCGGGCAGCGGCCGCACCGGTTCAACGAGTTGAACCGGGGGATCGAGGGGATCAGCCAGCGCATGCTGACCCGCACCCTGCGGGGCCTGGAAGTGGACGGCCTGGTCCACCGGGAGGTGTTCGCGACGGTGCCGCCCAGCGTGGAGTACAGCCTCACGCCGATGGGGACGACCCTCCTGGAACCCGTGGCCGCGCTCGCGAACTGGGCCATCGCGAACCAGGAGGCGATCGCCGGGAGCCGCCGGGCCCATGCCGCCCCCGCCGACCGCGACCGGTGTCCCGAGGGCCGGGCGGAACCCTGAGGGCGGAACACGGGCGGGTAGGATGCGGCGCATCGAGAGTGCCGTGAACCCCGCCCTCGGATCCCATGACGGGAACGGCTTCCACAACGAGGACGGAGAAGCGTGGCCAACAGTTACGACTACCAACTCCCGTTCCACATAGATCAGGTGTGGGGCATGCTCCCCCATGCGGTGCGGCGCGCCAAGGGAGCCTCGAACCAGGGGAACCCGCTGCCCGACGGCGGTTACCGCTACACCTTCTCCACCAGCTTCTCCCTGCTCAGCTACGGGCAGAACGTGTACATCGACCTCTCGCCCCACCCCCAGGGCACGCACATGCGGGTCGCGCCCAACCTGAAGTTCGGCCTCTTCGACTGGGGTGAGGGGAGTGAGATCGCCGCCAGCCTGTTCTTCCACCTCTCCGGCATGCTCCAGCAGCAGCACGGCCAGGTCCCCGGTCCCGGAGCTCCCGGCCAGGCCCAGCACGGCCAGGGCCACCAGGCACCCCCGCCTGCTCCCGGCGGCTACGGACCCCCGCCCGGCCACGGCCGGCCCGCGCCCCCACCGGCTCCGCCCGGGCACCCCGGACCCCCGCCCGGGCGCGGCGGATACGGTCCGCCTCCCCACGGCCAGGGCGGCCACGGCCCGCGCCGCTAGCGCCAACGAGCGCCGACGGAGTCAGCCGTCGGCGGCCTCGGCGCCGCCGTCCGCGCCGAGGCCGCGCGCCCAGCCCTCGTTCAGCGAACGCCCGGTCGCGTCGGGATCGTCGCCTGCGGCCCGGTAGAGGCGGGCCAGCCCCGAGGTCACGATGGGCTCGACCTGCTCGAACGACAGGACCCCGGTCGCGACGAGCATGCACGCGCCGTGCCCCAGCATCCACAGCTCGTGGGCGAACGCAAGCGCTTCGACACCGGGGTCGAAGCGCTTCGCCTCCACGGCCCGCCGCACCGTGTCGACCAGGTGCTGGAGGGTGGCGTCCGCCGCCCGGCCGTCCGGCAGCGGCAGCGAACCGTCGAACATCAGCGTGTACAGGTCCGGGTTGTCCCTGGCCGAAGCCGCGTAGGCGGCCCCCGCCGCGGCCAGGTCGCCGACCGGGTCGTCGGTCGCGGGGAGCGCCGCCAGGCGGGCGGCGAGTCGGCCGAACCCCTCCTGGCGCACCGCGCCGAGCAGCCCGGGCATCCCGTCGAAATACGTGTAGACGGCCATGGTCGACACCCCCGTACCGGCGACGAGGCCGCGCAGGCTGACGGTTTCACGGCGGGCGAGCATGGCGGCGGCGCGTTCGATCAGCAGGCCGCGGATTTCGGGACGGGCGGGTCTGACCACTTGATCATTCTATATCAGTGTTATTGAATAGCGGTGTTATCGAATGAGGAGGACACCGTGCCGGTCCAACTGCTCAACCCGCCCACCCTGCCCCGACCCGAGGTCTACGCCCAGGTGTCGATCGCCGAGGGCTCCAGGATGGTGTTCATCTCGGGCCAGGTCGCCCGCGACGCCGACGGCGCCCCGGTGGGGCCGGGCGACCTGGCGGCCCAGACCGAACAGGCCTACGCCAACGTGCACGCGGCCGTCACGGCCGCGGGCGGGACCTTCGCCGACATCGCCAAACTGACGGTCTACGTCGTGGACTGGGAACCGGACAAGATGGCCCTGCTCGGCGAGGGCGCCGTGCGGGCGGCGCAGCGCCTGGGCTTCGACCTCGTCCGCCCCATCACCCTGCTGGGCGTCGCGGCCCTGGGCGAACCCGACCTGCTGGTCGAGGTCGAAGCCGTCGCCGTCCTCCCCTGACCGGGGGAGCGGACGGGCGTTCGGCCGCGCAGCTCTTCAGCCCCTCAACCCTTCAGCCCCTCAGGCCTTCGTCGAGGAGGCGGCGCAGGCGGCTCTGCCGGGTGCGTCCGTCGCCGAGGTCGCCCGCCGGAAAGCGCCGCACGATCTCGCGCAGCCCGGGCGGCGCGTGCTCGATCGCCCACCGGACCTCCGCCTCACCCGCGGCCGGGTCCCCGCCCGCGGCGGCCTCCCGGGCCAGCGCCAGGTACAGGGCGGGCCCGTGGATGTGCTTGACCTGGTGCGGCGTCGCCAGCGCGTGGATGTACGGAGCACCCGCCGCGGCGGCCGCCGCGCGGGCCGCGGCCACAAGCCCCCCATCGTCGGCATCGCGCGCCGCCGCCGTGGACGCCCAGGCCGCGGTGCGCAACCGCTTCGTCCGCCGGTCCCCGAACGCGTACGCCCGCGCGGCCTCGACCGTCTCGCGCGGACGGGCGTCCCCCGGCGCGCCCGCCTCGAACAGCGGCAGCGCCCGCTCCGCGCAGGCGACCGCCCACCGCGTGAGCAGCCGACGCTCGTCGTCGCTCAACTCGACCTCGCGGGGTTCGTCCCCCATCACCCACCACCCCCAGGCCGGACCGAGACCGGCCAGGGCGGCCGTTGTGGAACCCGGAAAACCTTGAGCCATGGGTCTCAAGCGTATCTTTGAAAGACCGGTTGACACCTGACGCGCATCAGCCCTGAACAGGGTTGAGGAATCGGTTCCAAGTCTCAAAGCGGGGTTTCGCTCAGCTCCCGTCCGCCCCCTGCTCCCGCACCCACAGCGCCAGCCGGGTCCGGTCCCGCAGCCCGAGCTTGCGCAGGATGTTCGTGACGTGGTTGCGGGTGGTGCCGTCCGTGATGAACAGCCCCCGGGCGATCTCCCGGTTCGTCGCCCCCGCGCCGATCATCCGCGCCACCTCCCACTCCCGCTCCGACAGCGGCGACTCCGGCCGGGGCCCGGCCGGTTCCGCCGACCCCGCCGGTTCCGCTGGCGTCGCGGGCCCCTGGCCGCCGCCCAGCGACGCCACCAGCCGTTCCGCGGCCGCCGTCCCCAGCACCGTCTCCCCGCGCACCACCCGCTGCAACGCCGACACCAGTTCCTCCGGCGGCACGTCCTTGAGCAGGTGGCCGCGCGCCCCCGCCCGCAGGCAGCCGAAGATGATGTCGTCATCGTCGAACGTCGTCAGCACGACCGCCGGCACGTCCGGGTACTCCTGCCGCATCCGCCCGATCAGCGTCAGCCCGTCCATCCGCGGCATACGCGCGTCCACCAGCGCCACGTCGGGCAGCGCCTCCGACTCCGCCAGGAACTCCAGCGCCTCGACCCCGTCCCCGACGTCTCCCGCGACCTCGATCCCGTCCTCGAACTCCAGCAGCTTGCGCAGCCCGTGCCGCAGCAGCACCTGGTCGTCCACGATGAGCACCCGCATCAGGCACCGCCCTCCTCAGCCGTCCCACCCGTGCCGGTGCCGTGTACAACAGCACCCTGCACCTCCACCGGCACCTCCACCCGCAGCCGGAACCCCTCCCCGGCGTTCTCCGCCACCAGCGCCCCGCCCACCCGTTCCACCCGCTCCGCCAGTCCCCGCAGCCCGAACCCGCCGCGCACCGTCTCCACCGGCGCCCCGCCCCCGTTGTCCGTCACCGACACCGCCACCGTCGCCGCCCCCACCTCGACCTCCACCAGGACCGCATCCCCGCCGGAGTGCCGCATCGCGTTCGTCAGCCCCTCCTGCACCGCCCGGTAGCACACCAGCTCCGCCTCCTCCGGCAACGTCGGCCACTCCCCGCCCCGCTGCTCGAACCCGATCCGCACGCCCCCGCCCTGGAACGACTCCGCGAGCGACCGCATCGCGCTCGCCCCGGCCCGCCCCTCCAGCGCCAGCGGCCGCAGCGCCCGCACCCACCGGCGGGTGTCGGTCAGCGCGTCCCCGGCCAGCGCCCGCGCCTGCCCGACCTCCTCCCACGCCTCCTCCGACCTCCCCGCCTCCCGGAACCGCAGCGCGTTCGCCAGGCACAGCGACAGCGCGGTCAGGTGGTGCCCGGTGCTGTCGTGCATCTCCCGGGACATGCGGGCGCGCTCCTCGGCCACGGTCAGCTCCCTGATCCGGTCCGTGCTCCGCCGCAGCTCCTCATGCGCGGCCTCCAGCTCCCCGTGCGCCGCCTCCAGCTCCTCCAGCAGCTCCCGGGTGCGCTCGGCCCGCCGCGCCGACACCAGCAGCCCCACCGACACCAGCCCCGACGCCACCACGATGAACAGCAGGCTCACCGCCATGAGCACCCCGGCCAGAAAAGGCGTTCCGGGCACCAGCAGCGGCAGCAGCAGGCTGAATCCGACGACGAGCGCGCCGTAGACGATCCCCCCGGGGACCCCGAACACGATCACCGCGTTCACCGTTCCCACGCACAGCAAAAGGAACAGCGTGTGATTGCTGGTGACGAACGACAACAGGGTGACGACCAGGAAAATCCCGCTCGCCATTCTGCGCGGCCACGGGGAATGCGGCGACCAGGCCAGGAACGGCCACAGCACCGCGCACACGAGCACGGATCCGATCCCCGTGGCGACCAGGGAGAGGGTCACGGGGTCGGCGATCCCCTCGCCCGTCGCGGGGATCGCCCCGGTCAGGAGCACCGTGTAGATGGCCAGTGTGGTCAGCACCGAACCCCAGAACAGCAGGCCCACCACGCGCGGCGGCCGGTTGTCGGCCAGGCTGACCCAGCGGGACAGATCGGGAAGGGGGGAAGGTGATCTCATCGCCCGGATCCTATCCCCCGGTTCCCCGAAAAGGGGATTCCGGACTGTCATGACCTCGCGTCGGCCCTCCCATGACTCCTGTCATGGGAGGGTCCCGGAAAAGCGCGTGACATCGGCATGACCACAGGTCGATGCGCCCGTACCCGCCATTTTCCTAAGGTTTTTCCCAGAGGACGACGAGAAACAGGGAGAGACCCATGGAGAACACGACCACCCGCCCCGCCCCCGCCGAGACCCCGCGCCTTCCCGTGCTCGGAATGGTGGTCGCCGGCCTCGCGATCGCGGCGATGGCCGCCGTTTCCCGGACCGCCTGGCCCGAGCTCGCGGAAATGGTGCACGGCGGGCGGTACAACCTCGACGGCAGCCCGAACATGGTGCCCCGGTGGCTCCTCGCGGGGGCGGTGCCCTTCACCACGGCCCTCGTCGCGGCGATCCTGAGCGTGGTCCCGACGCTGGGGGAGCGGCTCCAGAGCGGGCTGAACCTGCCGGTCCGCCAGACCGCGCGCGGCACCACCCGGGCGATGAACGCCCTCCTGGTCCTGCTCTCGCTCTTCCTGCTGGTCGCCCACTCGATCACGGTGTTCAACGGCGCCGGGTGGGACCTGCCGACCACGAAGATCGCGGGGGTCTCGGTGGGGCTGCTCCTCATCGGGGCGGCGCTGGTCGTGCTCGCGACGACGTCCGCGCCCTCCGGGGGCCGGGACACCGCGCTCCACCGCTGGTGGGCGGACGCCCGGCGGCCGATGACGGTCGCGATCGTCGCGGTGGGGGTCGTCCAGATCGCCGTGGCCCTCCTGGTCGAGAACGGCCTCGTGGTCGGGTCGGTGTCCCTGCTGCTGCTCCCGGCGATGCTCCCGGCCCTGGCCCTCCCCCTGCTGAGGGGCCGTCGGCGCGGGTGACGGAAGGGCTCAGAACCAGACGAACACGAACATGAACGGCGGAGGTCCCCCGCGGACCCCCGCCGTTCACTTCGCATTTGCGGCATATCGGCCACGCCGTGGCCCGGCGGACACTTGACCGTTCTGGTCAGATCTTCTCCGCGTTCACGACGATGCCGTCCTCGTCGCTGTACAGCCACTCCCCGGGAACGAACGTGACGTCCCCGAAGGTCACCGGCACGTCCAGCCGCCCGGCGGCGTCCTTGGCGGACTTGCGCGGGTTGGACCCCAGCGCCTTGGCGCCCAGCTCCAGCTTTGCGAGCGCGACCGTGTCCCGCACGGCCCCGTGGACGACCACCCCGGCCCAGCCGTTGGCCACCGCGGCCTCGGCGATCATGTCGCCCATCAGGGCCGAACGCAGCGAGCCGCCGCCGTCCACCACCAGCACGGCGCCCTCGCCGGGGCTGTTGAGCACCTGCTTGACCAGGCCGTTGTCCTCGTGGCACTTGACGGTGCGGATCGGGCCGCTGAACACGGTCCTGCCGCCGTACTGCCGGAACTGCGTGGAGCAGCTGCGCAGGGTGTCGCCGTGGTCGTCGATGAGGTCCGCCGTGGTGAAGGCCGCGGTGCGGTGCTCGGTCATGTCGGCTCCGGTCTTCCGGTCTGGGGTGAAGCGGATGGACACCACTCAAGCTACCCATGAGTAGTCACCCGCCCCCGGCCACCCCCGCCCGGCACGCCGGATCGACCCCCGCGGCACCGCCTCCGGGGCTCCCACCGGCACCGATGGGCCCCTCCCGCCGCCGGTCGCCGCCACCCGCTCACCCTTTCGTGGCGGTTCGTCCCAGACCCGGTTCACCCTTTCGTTGGGGAACCCCGTCTCTTTCGTCGATCCCGGCCCCGGAACGGCCCTCCGGCCCCCGATTCGGTGCCAGGATAGGGACCACAGACGTCACCAAACCGTGGGAGTCACGTCACCGTTCGGTCGATCGGTCGACTCCACGTCGCGACCCCTCCCCCCACGCTCGCGCGACCCTCCCCGACGACACCCCTGGAGAGAGATGGTCTCCGAGATCTTCGACACCAGTGCCTCCTGGTCCCGTGCCGTGATCGAGTTCGCCGCCGGACTCGACCCCTGGGTACAGCAGGCCGCCTACGTCGGCACCGACCTGTTCCTCGTCGTGTTCGCCGTCCTGTTCCTGGCCGCCTGGTGGCGCGCCCGCTCCATCGACTCACGGCTGGTGGGCCTGGCCCTGTTCGCGCCGGTCGCCACCGTCATCGCCTACGGCGTCAGCCGCACCGTCAAGTCGTTCTTCGAACAGCTGCGGCCCTGCCAGGCCATGACCGACCTGACCACCATCGCCTCCTGCGACCCCGTCGGCGACTGGTCCTTCCCGAGCAACCACGCCGCGATCGCGGGCGCGGCCGCCGCCGCGGTCATCATCGCCTGGAAGCGCGTCGCCCCGATCGCCGCGGCCTTCGCGGTCCTGGAGGCGTTCTCCCGCGTCTTCGTCGGCGCCCACTACCCGCACGACGTCACCGTCGGCCTGCTGCTCGGCGCGGCCGTCGCCACCGCCGTCTCCCTGGCCGTGGCCCGCCCGCTGACCGCCCTGGTCGACAGGGCCGCGGAGAACGACCTCCTGCGACCCCTGGTCCGCTCCGCGTCCGCCGGCGCCGCACCCCTCCCCGCCGGGCGGCGCACCCAGCACGGCCCGGACGACGAGAACACCTCCACCGGCCCCCGCTCCTACGCGGGCGTCTGACCCGGACCCGCCTCCCCCGCGGACCCCGGCGGCCCCCGCCGCCGCGCATCGCACGCCGCCCCGGCCGACCCCCGGCCGGGGCGGCGCCGTGTCCACCCCCGCCCCTCCACTGGCCGCACCGGTGCGGGGCGGGTCACGGTCCCACGGCCGGACACAGCTGACACACTGGTGAGGTGGGTACTCAACAGACTTCAGCAGAGCTCTTCGAGCGGGCCACCGCCGTCGTCCCCGGCGGGGTCAACTCGCCCGTGCGCGCCTTCGGCGCCGTCGGCGGCACCCCGCCGTTCTTCGTCAAGGGCGAGGGCCCCTACCTCATCGACGCCGAGGGCCGCCGCTACGTCGACCTCGTCTGCTCGTGGGGACCGCTCATCCTCGGCCACGCGCACCCCGACGTCGTGGCCGCGCTGCACGGCGCGGTGGACTCCGGCACCTCCTACGGCGCCCCCACCCCCGGCGAGGTCGAACTCGCCGAGCTGATCGTCGAGCGCACCCCCGTGGAGAAGGTCCGCCTGGTCAACTCCGGCACCGAGGCGACCATGTCCGCGATCCGCCTCGCCCGCGGGTTCACCGGCCGCGGCAAGATCGTCAAGTTCGCCGGCAACTACCACGGCCACGTCGACGCCCTGCTGGCCGCCGCCGGCTCGGGCCTGGCCACGTTCGCGCTGCCCGACTCCCCGGGCGTCACCGGCGCCAGCGCCGCCGACACCCTGGTCCTGCCCTACAACGACGTCGAGGCCGTCGAGCGGGCCTTCGCCGAGCACGGCTCCGACATCGCCTGCGTCATCGCCGAGGCCTGCCCCGCCAACATGGGCGTCGTCCCGCCGCGCGCCGGGTTCAACGAGCAGCTCAAGGGCATCGCCCACTCCTACGGCGCGCTGCTCATCCTCGACGAGGTCCTCACCGGCTTCCGGGTCAGTGCCTCGGGCTGGTACGGCCTGGAGGGGGTCGTCCCCGACCTCATGACCTTCGGCAAGGTCATGGGCGGCGGCCTGCCCGCCGCCGCGTTCGGCGGCCGCGCCGAGATCATGGACCGCCTCGCGCCCAACGGCCCCGTCTACCAGGCGGGTACCCTGTCCGGGAACCCGCTGGCGACCGCCGCCGGACTGGCCACCCTGCGCGGGGCCACCCCGGAGGTCTACGCGCACATCGACCGGGTGTCCGCCCAGGTCGAGGCCGAGATCTCCAAGGCCCTGAGCGCCGCGGGGGTGGCGCACCGGGTCCAGGGCGGCGGCAACCTGTTCACGGTGTTCTTCACCGACGCCGACATCGTGGATTTCGACACCGCGCGCACCACGGACACCAAGGCCTTCGCGGCCTTCTTCCACTCCATGCTCGACCAGGGCGTCTACCTGCCGCCCGCGGCCTTCGAAGCATGGTTCTTCTCGTCCGCCCACGACGAGGAGGCGATCGGGAGGGTCGTCGAGGCCCTGCCCGCCGCCGCACAGGCCGCCGCACAGGCGCAGGGCTGACCCGCCGGGTCCGCGACCTGCGCGACCGGCGCGACAGACGCGTCCGGCGCCGCCCCGCACACCGGCCCGCCGGGCCCCACCAGAGATCCCCGAAGGAAAGACGCGCAACCATGACGACGACCACCGTCGTGCACCTGCTCAGGCACGGCGAGGTGTACAACCCGGACAAGGTGCTGTACGGCAGGCTCCCGGACTTCCACCTCAGCGAACGCGGTCAGCAGATGGCCGAGATGGCCGCCGAGTGGTTCGAGGGCCACGACATCGCGGCCCTGTACTCCTCGCCGCTGGACCGCACCCAGGAGACCGCGGTCCCGCTCCAGAAGATGTCCGACCTGCCGGTCACCCTGGACGACCGCCTCATCGAGGCCTCCAACAAGCTCCAGGGCCTGTCGCTGTCCCGGAGCTCGGTGCGCGACCCGCGGGTGGTCAGCCGGATGTACAACCCGTTCCTGCCGTCCTGGGGCGAGCCGTACAAGCAGATCGTCGAGCGCATGGTCTCGGTCGTCAAGACCGCCCGCCGGGCCGCCTGGGGCCGGGAGGCGGTGTGCGTCAGCCACCAGCTGCCCATCTGGATGGCCCGCCGCGCCGCCGAGGGCAAACGCCTGTGGCACCGCCCCGACCTGCGCGAATGCAACCTCGCCAGTGTCACCTCGCTGACCTTCGTCGACCAGCGTCTGGCCAGCGTCAGCTATGCGGAGCCCGCGGCGTCCCTGTACCTCGACGAACCCTCCGTCCCCGGGGCCTGACCCGGAGCGCGCACCCGGAGCGGTAAGCTGGGCCTTCGGGTGCGGTGGGTTCACGCCCATCGACGGCCGTCCGAGGACGGGCCCCCGGCCCCGCGGTCCGCGCTCGGCGCACGACCCCGGGGCCTTGCCACCCGAACCCCTTGCCGGATCCGCCACGGCGGTGCGGCATGCTCTGTATCCATCGTCAGCGAGAGGGTGATCCCTGATGGGTTCCGTCATCAAGAAGCGTCGCAAGCGCATGGCGAAGAAGAAGCACCGCAAGCTGCTCAAGCGCACGCGTATCGCGCGTCGCAACAAGAAGTAGTACCGTCGCGGCGATCGTCGTCTCTCCGCGGGCGTGGGCGTGCCCCGGCATGTCCCGGACGCGGAGAAATCCCCCTTTTCGGCGATGCCTCGACCAACGTGACGGAATTTTCCGGTCGGGACATCGTTGTGTCTCACGGGTCGCGGTCACCGCTTCACCCTTGAGGTGAACGGTCCGCGCACCGTCACTCATCGTCTCCTTCCAAGGAACGTGTCGCCATGGCTCGTGTCGTACTCGTCACCGGGGTCTCCAACCCCATGGCCGCCAGGGTCGCGCAGACCCTGGGCGCGGAGCCCGGGGTCCGCCGGGTGCTCGGCGTCGATTCGGCGCCGCCCGCCGCCACGACGGGCTTCGACTACACGCATGTCGACCTGCACGATGAAAGCCTGGGACAGATCGTCGCCGACTCCGGTGCCGATCTCGTCCTGCATCTGGGGCTGGACACCGCGCACAGCGCCAACCGCGAGGACAACGTCCTGGGGACGATGCGCGTGCTGACCGCCGCGCAGCGCTCCACGACCGTCCGCCGCCTGGTGGTGCGCTCCAGCGCCACCCTGGACGCCGACGACGCCGCCGAGGTCGAGCGGCACACCCGCGGCGTGCAGCGCCGCCGCCCCGACCTGGAGGTGGCGGTCCTGCGGTTCGCCAACCTCATCGGGCCGGGCGTGGACACCCCGCTCACCCGCTACCTCGACTCCCGGGTCGTGCCCACGGTGATGGGCAGCGACCCGCAGGTGCGCTTCCTGCACGAGGACGACGGCGTCGAGGCCCTGGTCCGCATGGCGCTCAACGCCGGAACCGGGTTCTTCGACGTGGCGGGCAAGGACAGCATCCCGCTCTCCCAGTGCCTGCGCCGCATCGGCGGCCACCGTTTCCCCGTCCCGGCCTCCGGGCTGCGCGTGCTGCGCGGCGTGGCCCGCCGCGGCCGCATCGACTACGCCACCGCGAGCACCGCCCGCGCCGTCACCGCGGGCCTGGCCGCCTCCCTGGACACCGGTGAGCTCGAACGCGTCCTGGAGTGGATCCCGGCGCACAGCTCGCTGGAGGCCTTCGAGTCCTACGCCGACGCCCGCGGCCCCCGCCGCGCCCCGGGCCGCCGCAACGGCCCCGGCCGCCCACAGAACTCGGGCCTGCGCCCGGTCCACGTGCTCGCCCTGGCCAAGGCCGGCCTCGGCCGCTGACCCGGCCCCCGGGTCCCCGCCTCCACACCCTCGCCGCCGCCTGCCCGGCGGCAGGCCCTCGCGTCCCTGGACGCGGCCGGTCGCCCCGGCCGTGGGCGTTGCTTCCGTCGAGTCGTGTGCGGCCGATCGTCTCGCCGCCGCCTGCTCGACGGCACGTCTTCGCGTCCCTACATGCGGCCGGTCGCTCCACCGCCGGTGCTGATTCCGATGCGCCGCATGCCCGTGCCGCTCCTGCCATGGGCGGCCGGTCCCCCTACGGCTCGCCGCTGTTCGATGCGGCCGATCTCGGCCCGCCGCCGTGTGCGCGGGTTTCGGCCGCGCGGGGGGTGTTTCGGTCCGGGGGCGATCTCCGAGCTTTCTTCGATTCGTCTCCGGCCGGTCCTCGAACCTTCCCCGGATCTTCTCCGGCCCTCCCGGCCCGGTCCCGCCGTGTCCCGCGGTTCCCGGTGCTCCCGGGCGCCGCACGGCTCCCTCCTGCCCGGCGCCTTCCAAGACCGCGCCCGCCGTCCCGCACGTCCCAGGGGCCGCTCAGGCCCCCGGGACGGCTCTGCGCTGGCGGGCGGCGCGGATGGCGACGGCGCCCACCGCGGCGCCCACGGCGGCCGCGGGGACGGCCACCTTCAGCGCCCGGCGGTGCGTGCGGAAGTCGTGCACCGGCCACCCGTGGGTGCGCGCGTAGCGGCGCAGGTCCCCGTCCGGGTTGACCGCGTTCGGGTCGCCCACCAGCGACAGCAGCGGCAGGTCGTTGGAGGAGTCGCTGTAGGCCGAGCAGTCCGCCAGGTCCCACCCGTGCTTGGCGGCCAGCTCCCGCACCGCCACCGCCTTGGCCGGGCCGTGCAGCAGATCGCCGTTGAGCCGCCCGGTGTACACCCCGTCCACGCTCTCGGCCTCCGTGCCCAGCGCCCCCGTCAGCCCGAGCCTGCGGCGGATGATCTGGGCCAGCTCCACCGGGGTCGCCGTGACCAGCCACACCGGCTGCCCGGCGTTCAGGTGCCGCTGCACCAGGGCGCGGGTGCCCTCCCAGATGCGGTCGGCCATGGTCTCGTCGTAGATCTCCTCGCACAGGCCCACGAGGTCGTCGACGTCGTGCCCGGCGACGAACGCCAGCGCCGCCTCCCGGGCCGCGTTGATGTGGTCCGGCTGCTCGCTGCCGGTCACCCGGAACACGGTCTGGCCCCACGCGAAGCGCAGCAGGTCACGGGTGGTGAACAGGTCGCGGGAGGCGAGACCGCGGGCGAAGTGGTAGATCGACGCTCCCCGCATCAGGGTGTTGTCCACATCGAAGAAGGCGGCCCCCGCCGGAGTCGGGGACACGACGTCGTGTGACACGGTTCTCTCCTGGCTCGGGTGGGGAGTCGGCGGGACCGCCGTCGACGGCCTGCTCCCCGTATGCATGCGAGCCTACGACCCCGGGTGAGCAGGACGGAGCCTCTGGGACACGGCGGTAATTCGCGTGATGAAGGTCACAGTAGGGAAAGCGGTTTTGCCCGTCATTCTGCGGGATCTTCCCTGAAAAGGTCCTCACGTACCGGTACGGAGTGCACGGCCACCCGTTCACGTGCATCATCATTGTCGAGATGGTGATCGTAGGACTCGCATTCATGAGCGCGCTGGTGGGTTGGAGTGCCACCGCCGCGCTCGCCGCCTACGCCCAGCGACGCCCCGGAGTGGCCGTCATCGCGTGGTTCGTCGCGGCCCTCGGACTGACCGTGGGGCTGAGCGCGGCCGTCATCGGCGCGCTGTTCGACTTCAACGGCGTGACCTTCCGCCTGCTCCACATCGGCATCAGTCTGCTGGGCCCCCTTTACATGGCCTGGGGCGCCCTGGAGTACGGCGTCCGCTCCGCGCAGGGGCGCTTCACCTCGCGCCTGTTCCTGGCGGCCTTCACCATCGTCCCCCTCGTGGTCCTGAGCATGGACCGCATCAGCGGCCGGTTCTCCACGACCTTCCCGGCCCTGGGCGACCACTACGACCTCATCCCGCGTTCGCTCGTCAACGTCACCCAGGTCGTCGTCGCGGTGTTCCTCGTCGCGGCCCTCGCCGCCGTCGCCCGCCGCCCCGCCGGCCGCAACCTCCACCTGGGGGTCCTCGGCCTGGTCGCGCTCGCCGCGCTGCTGTCGATCGTGGTGGGCCGCACGGGCCTGGGCTTCGCCGGGCCGCTCCTCATGCTCGGCTCGGTCGCCGCGCTCTGGGGCGCCGCCGCGCTGGCGGTGCGCCCGCGGCGCGACCCCTACGACGAGGACGACGACTACTACGACGACTACGATGACGACGCCGACGGGGATCCCGAAGACGAACTCCTGGAGGAGCCCGTGCGCCGTAAGCGTCGCAACGCCGACCCCTACGACGACTACTACGACGGCCCGCCGGTGCGCCAGGCGCCGCCCGCCAAGCTGCGGGGCGTCATCACCATCTACACCCTCGCCGACGGGCAGGGCGCCGGCTTCGACCGGATCGCCGACGCCGTCGTCCACGAGGTCGGCGTGCGCGAGCCCGACACCCTGCTGTTCGCCTGTCACACGGTGCCCAGCGCGCCGCTCCAGCGCATCGTCTACGCGATCTACCGCGACGACCTCGCCAAGGAGGAGCACGACCAGCAGCCGCACGTGATCGAGTTCGGCCGCCGCACCGGCTCCCACGTGGTCGCCACCAACGTGATCGAACTCGCCCTCTCCGGCGCGGCCGCCAGCGACGGCCTCGCCGGCCTGCTGATGCCCCGCTGACCTCGGCGGGTTCGGAGGAACCCGCCCCGGACGCGAACCGTTGTACGCTCCGGGGCGTCCAATGGCGGTGAAGTACCCTTCCCTGAGGTTCCCCAAGAACCGGTGCCCCCCGGGTACCGAAGGCGTGTGACGATGACCGGCCGATTCCACGGGCCGAGAGCCGCGCCGGAGCGAAAGAAAGTGTGCTGGGATTCCAGATGCGTAAGTTTCTTGTCGTCCTCCTCATCCTCCTGGCGGCCCTCGTCGTAGGCGCCGACATCGGAGGACGCGCTCTCGCGCAGAACATGATCGCGGGCCAGGTGCAGCAGCAGTTCCAGATGGAGCAGGAGCCCACGGTCGAGATCGGCGGCTGGGCCTTCCTGCCGCAGGCGATCGGCGGCACCTACCAGGAGATCGTCATCTCCGCCCCCTCCGCCACCTTCGGCGAGTACCCGGTGGAGCAGATCGAGGTGCGGGCCTCCGACGTCGACGCCCCGCCGGCGGAGCTGCTGTCGGACCCGCAGGTGACGGCCGGCCGGATCGACGGCTCGGCGGTCCTGCCCTACTCGATCCTCAACCCCTTCCTGCCCGAGGGCATCACGGTCTCCACCGAGGGCGGCAAGCCCTACGCCAGCGGCGAGCTGGCCGTGACCGACCTGGGCATCAGCGTCCCGGTGTCCGCCGCCCTGGACATCACCGTCCAGGACGGGGTCGTCTCGGCCACCCCTGGTGACATCCAGGTGGAGGGCGCGCCCATCGACATCTCCGGGATGGTCTCCAACATGATGACCGTGTCCTTCCCGGTGCCGCAGATGCCGTTCGGGATGACCGTCACCGACGCCGAGGCCGTCTCCGGCGGCCTGCGGGTCGACGGCACCGCCGAGAACGTGCCGCTGATGGGCGCCGAGGCCGTCTGATGGACCCCGTCGGCCTGACCGTCCTCGCCGCCACCCTGGCCGCGGCCACCGTGCTGGGGCTGCTGTGGCGGCGGGGACAGGGGCGTTTCCGCGCGCAGGGGCGGCCCGCCGCCCCCGCCGCGGCGGCCGCCGGCGCGGCCGCGGGGGAGGCCGCGGACACCACGGAGACCGCGGGCACCGGCCCGGCGGGGGAGGGAGCGGCCATGGCGGCCGACACCGACGGTTCCACCGTCCTGGGCGCCGAGGAGATCGGCGCCGGGCTGGGGGAGCGGGCCACGCTCGTGCAGTTCTCCAGCGCCTTCTGCCAGCCCTGCCGGGCCACCCGCCGCGTTCTGGAGGAGGTCTCCGGGATGGTCGAGGGCGTCGCGCACGTCGAGATCGACGCCGAGGCCCACCTGGACCTGGTGCGCCGGCTCAACATCATGCGCACCCCGACCGTCCTGGTCCTGGATCGGCAGGGCGCCGTGGTGCGCCGCGCGAGCGGCCAGCCCCGCAAGGCCGATGTGATCGCCGCCATCGGCGCGGCGGTCGCCTGACCTCGGAACCCGGACCCTCCGGTCCTATTCCCGACCGGATGACCAGGGAATACACCGGTTCCGGCGCGTGCGGCGGCCCCCCGGGCGGGGGCCGCACCCGTTCCCACCGGCCCGAATACACCGTTGTGTGATCCAGGCCACCCGTGACAAACACGTTAAGGGGCCTGTAGCGTCAAGGACGTGACTTCCTTGACGAGCGCGTATCTCACGAAGCGACGGGCGGTGGACTTCTGCCGCGTCGCCGCCGCGCTCTGTCTGTGTCCCTAGGGCGCTCGGGCCGTACCGCGGCCCCCCGCCCCCTCGCGCGACCGACCCTCCTTCTCGTGCACGCAGGGACCCATCAGTCATGCAGGTCGATCCTCGCGGACAGCGCTTCGCCGCTGCCCTGACCACTCTCGTCCTGGCCGCCGCCCTCGCCTTCGCCCAACCGTGGATCCTGGGATTCCAGGCCGTGGTGTTCGCGATCGGCGTCCTGGCGGGGGTCCGCCACTCGCCCTACGCGCTGCTGTTCTCCGCCGTCGTACGACCCCGGCTCGGACCGCCCTCGGAGACCGAGGACGCCCGGCCGCCCCGGTTCGCGCAAGGGGTGGGGCTCGCCTTCGCCGTCATCGGACTCATCGGATACCTGGTGGGCCCCGAATGGCTCGGCGCGGCCGCGACCGCCCTCGCCCTGACCGCCGCCTTCCTCAACGCCGCGTTCGGCTTCTGCGCCGGATGCGAGATGTACCTGCTCGGCCGCCGCCTGGTGGCGGCGGGGAAGCCGGCCTGAAATCCCCCGTCCCCGGACCCCGCGATCCGGTGGGCACCGCACACGCGACACCGCACGTAGCAGAAAAACAATCAGGAGGTTCCCCATGAGCCGCTCCGACGTCCTTGTGGACGCCGACTGGGTGGAGGCTCACCTGGACGACGACAACGTCGTTCTCGTGGAGGTCGACGAGGACACGTCCGCCTACGACAAGGGGCACATCCCCGGCGCCGTCAAGATCGACTGGAAGACGGACCTCCAGGACCCCGTCCGCCGCGACTTCATCGACAAGACCGGGTTCGAGAAGCTGCTGTCCGCCAAGGGCATCGGCAACGACGACTTCGTCGTCCTCTACGGCGGCAACAACAACTGGTTCGCGGCCTACGCGTACTGGTACTTCAAGCTCTACGGCCACGAGAGCGTCCGCCTGCTCGACGGCGGCCGCAAGAAGTGGGAGCTGGACTCCCGCGAGCTCGTCGAGGAGGTCCCCGAGCGGGCCGCCACCGAGTACCGGGCCAAGGACCAGGACCTGGCCATCCGCGCGTTCCGCGACGAGGTCGTCGAGGCCATCGGCACCAAGGACCTCGTGGACGTGCGCTCGCCCGACGAGTTCGTCGGCAAGCTGCTCGCCCCCGCGCACCTGCCGCAGGAGGCGTCGCAGCGCCCGGGCCACATCCCGACCGCGCGCAACATCCCGTGGGCCAAGACGGCCAACGAGGACGGCACCTTCAAGACCGCCGAGGAGCTCCGCGAGCTCTACACGGAGGCCGGTGTCGACCTGGAGAAGGACATCATCGCCTACTGCCGGATCGGCGAGCGCTCCTCGCACACCTGGTTCGCCCTGCACGAGATCGTGGGCCTGGAGAACGTCAAGAACTACGACGGCTCCTGGACCGAGTACGGCTCCCTGGTGGGCGTGCCGATCGAGCTCGGAGAGGCGGAGGCCAAGTGAGCGACAGCTGCGGAGCGCCGGTCGGCGGGGTCGCCCTCGCCGACGTCGACGCCGGGAACCAGGCGGTCATCCAGGGCACGGTGACCCGGGACGGGCAGCCGCTGCGCGGGGCGTACGCGCGCCTGCTCAACACCTCCGACGACTTCGTCGGCGAGGTCGCCACCGGTGACGAGGGGACCTTCCGGTTCTTCGCCGCCGACGGCGACTGGAAGGTGCGGGTCCTGGCCTCCAAGGGCTTCACCGGCGAGTACCCGGTGACGGCCCAGGTCGGCAAGGTCATCGACCTACAGGTCCAGGCCTGAACCTGATCTAGGCATACGGCGACACGGGGCGCCGGAGGGAACGGTTCGTTCCCTCCGGCGCCCCGTCGTGTTCTCCTTGTGGCATACGGCACGTTCCGTAGGCGGACGACCGCGAAACCACTGCGGTGGGCGTTTCGTCCCATCCCCTGTACCAGAACAGGGACGCGGCGACGAGGCCGCGCGCGGAAAGGGGAGCCGACAGGTGCGTTACACGGGGGTGTGGGGAGTCGCGGGAGCGATGGTCCTCCTGGTCACGGGGTGTACGGGGTTCCTCCCGGTGCAGGAGCCGCAGGACTCGGGCTCCGCGGCCGCGATCGACTGGCGGCCCTGCCACGCCGAGGACGAGGAGGGTGCGGTCCCCGAGGACGGCGACCCCGAGTGGACCGCCGCCCTGGAGTGCGGAACCCTCTCGGTGCCGCTCGACCACGACGACCCCGACGGGGAGACCATCGACATCGCGCTGGCCCGGGTGCCCGCCTCCGGCGGCTCCGGCGAGCGGATCGGCTCGCTGGTGCTCAACCCGGGCGGGCCCGGCGAGTCCGGGGTGGAGATGCTGGCCTACCCGCAGTTCTCCGACGAGATCCGCGACGCCTTCGACCTGGTGGCCTTCGACCCGCGCGGGGTCGGCGACAGCGGCGGGTTCGCCTGCGGGAACTGGGACAGGTTCGCCGAGGCCCAGATGCGGATCCAGGACCCCACCGCCGTCACCGACATCGAACTGGAGCGGCTGGAGGCGTCCGCCCGGTCCTACGCCGAGGCCTGCGCCGAGACCGTGGGCGCCGAGTTCCTCGCCGAGATCGGCACCGTCAACGTGGTCCGCGACCTGGACATGGTCCGCGAGGCGCTGGGCGACGACGCGCTGAGCTACGTGGGCTACTCCTACGGCACCTACATCGGCGCCCTGTACGCGGAGATGTACCCCGCGACCACCCGCGCGCTGGTCCTGGACGGCGCCGTGGAGACCGAGCGGCCCAACCTGGAGGTCGCCGAGGACCAGGCCGCCGCGTTCCAGGAGACCTGGGAGCTGTTCGCCGCCGACTGCGCCGCCGCCGGGACCTGCCCGTTCAGCGGGCCCGAGGCCGCCGACGCGGAGATGACGCAGATCCTCGACCGGCTCGACGCCGACCCGCCCACCACCCGCGGCATGCCCGTGGACGGCCCCGCCCTGCTGGGGATGGTGGGCCTGGCGCTGTACGACGAGACGTCCTGGCCCGAGCTGGCCCGCACCCTGAACGCGCTGGCCGAGGGCTCCGACGAGTCCGGCGAGCTGCTGGACGCGCTCTACGACACCACCTACGGGATCGGTGAGGAAGAGGTCGCGGAAGAGGACGCCGCCGAGGAGGCGGAGGAGCAGGAGGGCGGCCTGTACGCGGACGCCGAGGCGGCGCTCACCGCCATCAACTGCGCCGACCGGGTGGACCCGACCGACCCGCAGGCGTACCGGGAGTCGGCCGAGGCGATCGCCGCCGACACCCCGTTCTTCGGCCCGGACCTGGTGTGGGGCCAACTGCCCTGCGCGTTCTGGACCGACACCGAGACCGCCCCGACCGGGTTCACCGCGCCCGACGCGCCGCCGCTCGTGGTGGTCGGCACCGTCGGCGACCCGGCCACCCCGTACGGCTGGGCCCAGGAGCTGGCCGGCCAGCTGGAGACCGCGACCCTGGTCACCTACGAGGGCTCGGGCCACACGGTGTACGGCTACGGCCTGCCCTGCGTGGACGACCCGATCGACACCTACCTGCTGACCGGCGAGGTCCCCGAGCCCGGCCTCAGCTGCCCCGCGTTCTAGCGCCACCCCTCGTGCCCGCCCGCCGCGGCCCGGCGGGCGGGCACGCCGTGTGCTCGGCCCCGCCGAACATGTGCGGTCGCCGAGGTCCACCGGTCGGCGGTCGGGGCACCGGCCATTCCCGGCGGGCGGGCGCTCCCTGCGCCCGGTCCCGGCCGTGGCGGCCTGCCTTCGACGGCGGGCGTCTTCCACCGGGTGCTCGTCGGCCCCGGCCGAGCGCACACGCCTGCCCGCCGTCCGCCTGCCCAGGCGGCGGTCGAGACCTCCGCCCGGCGCGGTCGCCGCCGGGTGCCCCGGCGGTGCGGGCACGCCGTGCGCCCGGTCCCGGTGGTGGCGGCCTGCCTTCGGCGGCGGGCCGCCACCACCCGGCTGTGCGGGGTGGTGGGGTTATCCACAGGCGGCGGGTCAGGCGGTGACAAGGCGGCCCGGCGGTGACACCATCATCCACAAAGCGCGAGGCCCCGCCCGCGCGCGATTTCCGAGTGGATCCCGACCTCGGCCGCCCCTGCGGGCGGCCGCCCAGGAGGTGTTCGGACGGTGCCCCCCAACCCGCGGCCGGACGGCGCGGCCGCGCGCACCTATGTCGGCTGGCGGTACGCGGTGCTGCTGCCGCCGCCCGGGCCGCCGCCGCGCCGGCCGACGCCGGACGAGGCCGCCGACCCCGCCGCGCAGGCGGAGCAGGCCCGGCGCGAGGCCGAGGACCGCACCGACCGCCCCCTCTACATCGCCCTGACCGGGCTCGGCGTGTTCGCCCTGCTGTGCCTGGTGCTGTGGCCGCTGCGGGTGCTGCCCGCCACCCTCGCCGTCGGCGGGGTGCTGGCCTGCGCCGCCATCGCCGTTCCGCTGGTCATCGCCCTGGCCCAGAGCCGGCAGGTCGCCGCCCAGCGGCTGGCGGCGGTCCGGGAGCGGCTGGCGGCCGAGGCCGCGGCCCGCGAGCGCGAGCTGCACGCCCGCCTGGACGGGCACGCCCGCGCGCACACCGCCTGGCAGTCGGCCTGCCGGGCGTTCGAGGCCCAACCGCTCTGGCACGGCGTCACCGCCCCACCGGACACCGACGCCGTCCTCGTCGTCGGCGGCGCCGACGCCGGGTGGTCGGCGCTGCTCACCACCATCGGCGTGTCCCGGCTGCGCGAGGGCGGCGACCTCACCGTCGTCGACCTCACCGGCCGCTCCGTCACCCGCGACCTGGTCCGGCTGGCCCGGCGCTGCGCCGTGGCCCCGCGCCGCTGGGTGCTCCCCGCAGACCTGCCGAGCATGACCCTGGGCACCGACCTGGACGCCGGGCAGCGCGCCCGCATCCTCTCCGCCGTCGCCGCCGCCTCCGGGGGCGCCGACGACCCCGACGCCGACGAGACCCTGCTGCTGCGGCTCATGGAGGTGCTCGGCCCGCGCGCCGGGATCGCCGAGCTGATCGGCGGCCTGCGCGCCCTCATCACCCCCGAGGACGACGCCGCCGAGGACGACGCGGCGCTCGCCCTGCTCACCCCCGACCAGCGCGCCCGGGTCCGCGAACGCTGCGCGGGCGACCCCTGGGGGCGGGCCTGGGAGCTGGAGCGCCGCCTCTCCCCGTTCGAGGCGGTCGGCACCCGCGCCGAGGAGGGCGAGTACGCCCAGGTCAAGATCATCTCCACCGACCGCGCCTCGGGCGGGGTCGCCGCCCGGGTGTACGGCACCTACGCGGTGGCGGCGCTCAGCGAGCTGCTGGAGGTGCCCGGCGGGCCGGGGACCTCCCGGCGGCCGCGCGGCCCGCGCGGCCGCACCGTGGTGGTGTGCGGGGCCGAGACCCTGCCGGAGGACGAGATCGACCAGGTGCTGTCCGCGGCCGGGACCGGCGGTGTCGAGGTCGTCCTGATGTTCCGCGACGCCGTGCCCGCGGCCCTGGACCGGTTCACCGCCCCGGGCCGGCTGCCCGTGGTGATGCGCCAGGAGAGCGCGGCTGCGGCCGCCGCCGCGGCCACCGCGATCGCCGCGGCCGGGGGCGGCGGCCTGGCCCTGCACCGGCTCACCGAGACGGTCGCCGCGGAGGTGGGGGAGACCGCCATCACCCCCGAGGAGGACCCCGACGCCGAGGTCGTCGCCGACGACCGCTACTTCGCCTCCCCGCACACCGAATCCGGCGCGGTCATCCGCAGCGCGGCCGCCGCCGTCACCCCGCTGGACCTCGTCCGCCATGTGAGATCGGCCACGGTGTGGGGCGAGGCGACCTCCTCCCAGGAGTGGGCCGACGCCCCACTGGACGCCGAGGGCGACGCCGACCGC